>JABMQM010000107.1 GCA_013203195.1 Desulfobacteraceae bacterium
ACCGGAAAGAATAGCCACAAAGGCACCAAGACACAAAGAACAACTGTTTATTATAATATAACTTCGTGTCTTGGTGGCTTAGTGGCGAAAATATTTTGTTAGATAAATCCTTCGCAACTATGATGCGATTTTGATAGATAGGTACTAAAAACTGCATGAAAAATTTTTAAAAAGGAAAACATACTTTATATTTTCATGCAGATTTCAAGTGAGAGACTGGGATACGGGTATTTTGATTTTTTTCGACGGCACATACCGGCTGCGGCGGCAGGACAACGGACCACCAATTTCAATTGGCCAGTGGGCCTGCTCCTGGCGGCTGAGGATTATAGATTTTGCGGTTAATCAGCCGGATGTCATGCATCTCAAGCCGATTGTCGTTGTTGCCACGCAGACCGGGCAAGGCCTTTTTAAAACTACGTGCGCCGAAAGCCTGGGAAAAAGGATATGCAGGGATTTTGATCTCGATATCAACGAGATTCTCTGGATTGAGCACTTTCCGGGTGAGCCCCAGCGGATGTATGTTGCCGCTTTTACGCCCAAGTCCTATTTCGGCACGGAAACATATTATGCCATCGACTGGCGTCCCATAAGATCCAATGAGCTTGAAGCCATCAAGCTCTTTATCCCGGAATGCGATACAGACCAATGATGTAATCTATTCCCCATCTATGCCAAATCCCATTCCGTCTTTTCATTTTAAATCAAAATAAATTTGACTTACATTTTTCAATTAAAGATAATGCCTTAATACACTCTTTTTCCTATATTTCGTATTATTCCTGAAGCGACAATGAGGTGTCGGTACCTCTTCGATCTGCGCTAAAAATTGATAAGCTGCAACGCATTACTGTGTAAATATTTAAAACTACGAGAATACTAACCGAAAGGGCACAATAAGATGAAACCTGCAATAATAATCCATAAAAGGCGGCCTATTGTTTACGCCTTGATAAAGTATGCCTTAATAATCCTGATGATTGGATTGATGGGGTGTGAAAATAAAAAACCTATCAAAGTGGGTTTTGTAGGATGCCTTACAGGTCGGCATTCTGTCCTTGGATCATCAGGTCGTGATGGAGTTATCTTGGCTGTAGAGACGATAAACAAAGCAGGCGGTATTAACGGTCGTCCGATAGAACTCATTATTAAGGATAACAGGCATGACCCCGAAGTGGCAATCCAGGTAGATAAGGAACTGATAAATGAGGGTGTAGTGGCTATCATCGGGCACATGACCAGCTCCATGTCCATAGCAGTTCTTCCCCTTATTAACAAAGAGAAAATCCTTATTGTTAGCCCCACAGCCAGCACAAATAAGCTGACAGGGATTGATGACTATTTTTTTAGGGTAACCTCTCCAAGCATAAATCAAACAGATCACCTTGCACGCCACAGTTTTAAAGAGATGGGATTGAGAAACATGGCAGTTGTGTATGATCTGTCCAACCGGACATTTAGTGAAGGATTATACAATAATTTCAAGTCCGCATTTATGAGCATGGGCGGAACAATTACTTCTGCCGAGACCTTTTTATCCGGCAAGGAAGTTGCTTATCTTGACCTGACGAAAAACTTGTTCAATTCAGAACCCGATGGTCTTTTAATAGTGGCTAGCGCTCTTGACACAGCCATGCTTTGTCAACAGATAAGAAAACTAGGATCAAAAATACCACTTGTTTCCAGTGCCTGGGCCAAGACATCCGATCTAATCCAGCATGGAGGTTCTGCGGTGGAAGGAATCATTTTTTCTTCAACGTACAATAAAGAAAGTAAGCATAAAAACTTTGTGATATTTAAGAAACAATACAAAGAGCGTTTTGGAAAAATTCCGGATTTTAGCGCAGTATTCAGCTATGAAGCAGCTCAACTACTTTTTTATGGATTATCTACAACTGATGAGGTGGAAAAATTAAAGGATACCATCATAAATCGACAAATATACCCTGGTCTTCAAGGAGATATTCAGATAGACAAATATGGCGATGTTAAGCGCAAACGTTTTCTTATAACCGTCAAGGATGGCCGGTTGATAACTTTGGAGTAGCAGATGAAAATCTATGCAAGCTTACAAAATGTACTCTCCTTTAATTTTGTCTTGGTGGCGACCTTGCCATTCATTGTTTTTGGTTATATTGTGTTGCAAATTATTTCTACCAGCATGGAAAAGGAAATTGCTGAAAAAAACCTTATGCTTGCCAAGGCTCTCACAGGCGAGGTAGAAAGGTTCCTGGCAGAACCTCTGAATCTCTTGGAGTTGTTAGAAGAGACTCTCGATAAAAACGGTCTTATTCATGGGGATCAGATCAATTCCTATTTAAATTCCGTGATTAAAAACTACAGATTTTTTAATAGGATAGAGGTTCTTGACCAAAAGGGAATTGTACGGCACATTGCTCCTTATAACGAGGATTATCTCGGTATCGATATGTCCGGCCAGCCCTTTTTTCGGGTTGTTAGTGAACTTCGGAAACCCTCTTGGTCGACCACTTTTATCTCAATGCAAACCGACCAGCCCACCTTAACATTAGCCAACCCCTTAAATACAGGTATGATAGTCGGATACCTGAACCTGGCCATACTCAACTCTATAATTGATAGAGTAAAGATAGGCTCTCAAGGCTATGCAGCAATTACTGATCAGGAAGGGATTGCAATCGCCCATCGAAACAAGTCCTTTGTTGCTCAACGATTGAATCTGAAAAGTCTGAATGTTGTCCGTGAAGGATTGTCTGGCAAAGAGGGAACTTATCGATATTATTTCAAGGGAATAGAGGAAATAGGAAGTGTGAGTTTTGTACCTCAAACCGGATGGCCGGTAATTGTTGCTCAACCTTATAAAGAGGCTTTTGTCCCAATAAAAAGAATCAGGGATATTATCTGGATCGGCATATGGTTAGCAATACTATTTGCCATAGTAATCGCCTTGGCCAGTTTGAAAAAGACTCTAAAACCTCTTAAAAAGCTTACAGAGAATGCTCAAAGAATTGCTGCTGGTGATTACAACCTGACTCCTCACCCAAAAAGTTACCGAGAAATTGATGAATTAACAAATGATTTTCAAATTATGATTGAGGCTGTGAAAACCCGTGAAGAGGCGCTGCGGGAGAGTGAGGAAAAATACCGCTCTATGATGGAATCCATGAAGGCTGCGGTGTATATTTGCTCGCCTGATTTCCGCGTAGAATATATGAATCCGGCTATGATCAAGAGGACGGGACGAGATGCCACCGGCGAAATTTGCCACAAAGCGATCAGCGATCTGGACGAACAATGTCCGTGGTGTGTTCACGCTAAAATACAACAAGGTGAAAGTGTTGAAACGGAAATATTAAGCCCGAAGGATAAGCGTTATTATAATGTTTCCCATTCCCCGATTTTTCATCAAAATGATTCCATTTCCAAGATGACTATTTATAGAGACAGGACAGAGAGCAAGCGGGTTGAGGAAGAACGCAATCGTTTAGCTACAGCCATTGAGCATGCTGCGGAAAGTGTCATTATAGCAAGCCGGCTAGGGACGATACAATACGTCAATCCTTCATTCGAGCGACTTAGTGGATACACTCAAGAAGAAATCGTTGGGCAAAACTTCCGTATTCTAAAAAGCGATAAGCACAACGAGAGCTTTTACAAGGAAATGTGGGATATTATTGCCAAAGGCAATGTCTGGGCAGGCCGTATAACCAATAGAATGAAAGGTGGAACACTGCTTGACTTTGAAACCCGAATCTCACCGGTCCGTGATAGCTCTGGAGAGATCATAAACTTTGTTTCCGTTAACCGTGATGTAACCCAGGAAGTCGCGCTTGAAGCCCAACTTCGACAAGCCCAAAAATTGCAATCCATCGGCACTTTAGCTGGAGGAATTGCCCACGATTTTAACAATATCTTATATCCCATCATCGGATACACTGAAATGGCAATTGATGATGTGCCTGCAGACAGTTTAACCAGAAGGAATCTGGTGGAAGTGCTTAAGGCAACAAAACGTGCCAGAGACCTTGTTCAACAGATCCTGACATTCAGCCGTCAAAGTGAGCGGGAATTAAAACCATTAAAGTTTCAATCCATTGTAAAGGAAGCCATGAAATTGCTGAGGGCATCAATTCCATCGACTATTACAATCAGTCAAAATATAAACAATGACTGTGGAGTTATCAGGGGCGATCAAACTCAAATCCATCAGATAGTAATGAATCTTTGTACCAACGCATATCAATCTATGGAAGAAATAGGAGGCAAACTCGAACTCAGTCTTGATGAGATTGCTATTGGTGCGGATGAAGCAATCGACAAGGTAAGCCTGCAACCCGGCAGATATGCCAAACTAACCGTGAGTGATACCGGGCATGGTATGGAGCCTGCTGTCATGGAAAAAATATTTGATCCGTATTTCACTACCAAAGAACCAGGGAAAGGTACTGGTCTTGGGTTATCGGTGGTGCATGGGATAGTCAATACCCATAACGGTCATATATCAGCCTCCAGTGGACCGGGCAAGGGAACAAAATTCGATGTTTACCTGCCGTTATTTGGATCAGCCGACATAGAAGCTGAAACGGTATCTCCTGAGACACTTGCAACAGGTGATGAACATATTCTACTGGTGGACGATGAAAAACAGATTGTTGATGTAGTACGACAGATGCTGGAACGTTTGGGCTATCAGCTTACAGTGCGTACCAGCAGTATAGAAGCTCTTGAGGCTTTTAGGGCTTCACCGGCCAAATTTGATCTTGTTATCACCGATTTGACCATGCCTAATATGACAGGGGATAAGTTGTCAGGGGAACTGATGAACATTCGTTCTGATATTCCCGTTATCCTGTGTACCGGATTCAGTGAAAAAATGTCTAAGGAGAGAGCTGAGGCTTTAGGTATTAAAGATTTTCTTATGAAGCCGGTTATAATTAATGCTCTTGCAAAGACTGTTCGTAAAATTCTGGATGAAAGTTGAGAACAATCAGGGGTGCAGAACACCAGATACCTGCAAACGATAGTTGCGGCGATAACTGCTATATCTTCCCTTTTGACAACGTTTCAATTGGTTGTGATATCAAATTCTGAAGATTGCACTGTCAAGTGATGTATTGACCCGCCTTACGATTCTGTCACATCAAGTTTAGAG
>JABMQM010000108.1 GCA_013203195.1 Desulfobacteraceae bacterium
ATTTAATACTGGACAACGGGCTAACCGGCTAACCAGACATAGGCACTTTTAACGGTCTTTGGCAGAGCCGGATACCTCTGACCTGCCCAGAGGACCAGGTTTTTCAGGACTAAACAAATTAAACCTAAATGCAATGCCATAGCAAAAAAAGATGTGGATATGAAAATCGAGACTATAGCTATCAGCAAGAAAAAGGGAACTCGCAAGAGCTGCTTTGAGGAAGCACTCCTCATCAAAGACCACGGCCTTCAGGGCGACGCCCATGCCGGTGACTGGCACCGCCAGGTCAGCCTGCTGGCGTCCGAAAGTATCGATAAAATGCGCAACAAAGGCCTGGATGTGACCTTCGGTGATTTTGCCGAAAATATCGCGACATCGGGAATCGACTGGGTAACAGTCCCGGTGGGTACCAGGGTCAAGTTAGGTGACACCTGCCTGCTTGAAATTACCCAAATCGGCAAAGAATGTGTTAAAAAATGCGCCATCTATTACCAGGCCGGCGACTGTATTATGCCCAAGGAAGGGGTTTTTGCCAGGGTGCTTGAAGGCGGCCCTGTCCGCAGCGGCGACAAAATCGAAATATTACCATCTAAGGAGCAGGGATCGGGGATCAGTGGGAAATGATCAGTGAACAGTAATCAGTGAAAGGTAAAAAGTGAAAAGTTGTCCTGGTTGCTGGATGCTGGATACTGGATACTTGATGCTGGATAAAATAAGGATAACTTCCTTTTAAAATCCAGGAACCAGCATCCAGCAACCCGTAACCCGTAACATGCAACCCGCAACGCGTTGGTTTACCACCCGGTGGTCGGCCGCCTTTTGCCGAATGCGTCTTCACAGGGCGCGTTTTTGGTTACATGTTTTTTCAGTTTTTCGCACCAGAGGGATTGAAAGGTTCGGCAGCTTCCGTCTAAAGCATCCAGTTTGGCAAAGCCGGCATATTCACAGCGCAAATCACACCATTTTATTTTGTGGGTAGTAACGCCGGCATTGTCTGTCATAAGTCTATACCTGGTCGAAAAGTCATTTAGAAGACGTAGCATAATGATGGAGGATCTAAACGCTATTAAGGTGTAACAGATGCTTGATGCTTGATACTGGATGGATAGTGATCGTTTATTGATTCCTGTTTATCCAGTATCCAGCATCTGTAACAAAAATTTAATACATGTTTTTAAACGTTAAAGTTATTTCCATAAACACCGCGAGGCTTTTAATCATCAAAAATATTAAGGTCCAGTTCTCTGTTTTTGATGTGTTCAAGTACCCTGGCTAAAAATTTTTCATGGGAGATTCCGAATCGGACCTTGCCGTCCAAAGTTCTTACGGAAAGGTTGCCGGATTCCTTTTCCTTGTTGCCGATGGTCAGGATAAGCGGAATATTGCCAAGCTGGGCATCACGAATTTTTTTGTTCAGACTTTCGGTTCGGCTGTCTATTTCTGTGCGCAGGCCCGCCTTTTCAAGAGTCTGTTGCACCTGGACGGCGTAAGGTGCAAGATCGTCGTTGATGGCCAGTAGTGCAATTTGTACCGGAGCCATCCATAAAGGAAATTTTCCGGCAAAGTGTTCCACCAGGATCCCGAAAAATCGTTCGATGGAGCCGTAAACGACCCTGTGAATCATTAAGGGGCGTTGCTTTTCATTATTTTTGTCAATGTACGCCAGGTTAAAGCGTTCCGGCAGCGACATATCGAGCTGGATCGTACCGCACTGCCAGGTGCGGCCGAGGGCATCTTTGATGTGCACATCGATTTTGGGGCCGTAAAAGGCGCCGTCACCTTGGTTGATCTTATAATCACGGCCGTAAGCGTCTAAGGCTGCTTTTAAACCTTGTGTGGTCGTTTCCCACTGCGCATCGGTTCCGATAGACTTGTCAGGGCGGGTTGAAAGTTCCAGATGAAACCCGAGACCAAAGGTGCTGTAAATCCGTTCGGTCAGTTGCAACACCCCCAGGATTTCATCTTTAATCTGTGCAGGCGTCATGAAAATATGGGCATCATCCTGATGAAAGGCTCGTACCCTGAAAAGGCCGGCCAGCACCCCGCTTAATTCGTGGCGATGAACTAATCCGATTTCTGCAGCCCGAACCGGCAATTCCCTGTAAGAGTGTGGTCTCCTGCCGAACAGGAGCATTCCGCCGGGGCAGTTCATGGGCTTAATGGCATATTCGTCTTCATCAATTGTAGAGGTATACATATTTTCGCGATAATTTTCCCAGTGACCGCTTTTTTCCCAAAGGCTGCGCTGGAGCATGATCGGGGTTTTTGTTTCCACGTAGCCTGCTGCCCGGTGTTCAAGGCGCCAGTAATCGAGCAGGCAGTTCCAGATACTGATCCCCTTGGCATGAAAAAACGGCATTCCGGGAGCTTCATCGTAAAAGCTGAAAAGATCGAGAGCTTGACCGATTTTGCGGTGGTTTCTCTTTTTGGCCTCTTCGATAAAATAAAGGTATGCTTTCAGTTCTTTTTTATTGAAAAAAGCAGTGCCGTAAATTCTCTGGAGCTGGGCATTCTTCTGGTCGGCACGCCAGTAAGCGCCGGAAACTTTCGTAAGCTTAAAGGCTTTGATAAGTCCGGTATGGGGGACGTGCGGTCCGCGGCACAAATCCGTAAAGTCGCCGTGCTTGTAGAGCGATATGGTTTCATCTTGAAGTTCCGAAATTATTTCAAGTTTATAGGGCTCGTCTTTATAAAATTTCATTGCATCGGATTTTGAAACCTCGGTGCGTTCAAAAGGTATTTTGGCTTTGATGATCTTTTGAATTTCGGCCTCTATTTTCGGAAAATCGTCTTTAGAAAGAGGCTGCATGTCGATGTCGTAATAGAAGCCGTCTTCCACAACGGGACCGATCGTCAATTGGGCATCATGGTAAAGACGCAGCACGGCATCGGCCATGACATGGGCCGCGCTGTGGCGCATAATCTCAAGCCCTTCCGCGTCCCGGGTTGTGATCAGCCTGATTTTGGAGTCGCTGTCGATTTGCATTTTCAAATCGACAATCTTGTCATTTAGCTCCATGGCAACGCAATCACGTGCCAGACCCTCTGAAATGCTTTGGGCTACATCCAACCCTGTTGGATTATTTTCAAAAGCCTTTATATTACCATCAGGAAATGTTATGTTTATCATTATTCCATCACCATTAAGATTTGTGAATTCGTAAAATATCGCATTCATCACTTTGTAGGTTTACAGTATTGAGTTTTGACTCAATGAAATTAACATACTATTTAACCATTCAATGAATCAATCAAAATTCAATAATTTAGGGCAAACGTAACGATGGGTCAAGGGAAATTCGACGATAACCGTTTAATGAGGCATTTTCCTCCCTAACCCGGACGAACTGGAAAAGAAAAAAACACCACGAAAGCACGAAAGGACGAAAACACGAAAGCGGTTAATATGCAAGTGAACTACCAATTCATCGATACCCTCACCGGACTTGAAGATTTTGCCAAATCCCTTGAAGAAGTGCCGTCTGTTGCCGTTGATCTGGAAGCCGACTCCATGTACCATTTTAAGGAAAAGGTATGCCTGCTTCAAATCGCTTCAGGGACCGCCAGTGTTGTTATTGATCCCATACAGGTAAAAGACATGTCTTCTCTGAAACCGCTTTTTATCAATCGTAAAATCAAAAAAGTTTTTCACGGAGCTGATTATGATGTTCGCAGTCTCTACAGAGACTTTAACATTAAGATAAACAACCTTTTTGACACCCAGGTTGCAAGTATGTTTTTAGGTTATAAGGAAACAGGGTTGAATGCGGTTCTTAAACAAAAGTTTGGTATCAGTTTGGACAAGAAGTATCAGAAGAAAGACTGGTCTGTACGTCCTTTGCCGAAAAAAATGATAGAGTATGCCGTCGCGGATGCGGCCTATTTAATTCCCCTGGCCAAAATGCTTGAAAAAGAGCTTGAACAAAAGGGGCGCCTTGATTGGGTACATGAAGAAAATAAAATTTTAAGCGAGGTGAGGCCGGTTTCAAATGATGATAATCCGCTATATCTGAAATTCAAAGGTGCCGGAAAGCTTGATAGCAGAAGTCTGGCGGTACTTGAAGCCCTGCTTGGGTTCCGGAAGCTCATTGCGGAAAAAAAAGATAAACCGCTTTTCAAGGTTTTTAGCAACAATGCGTTAATGAAATTTGCTTTAAAAAAGCCGGTTGACTTGCCGAGCCTGAAAAAGGCAGAGGCCTTCAGCCCGAAACAGATTAAAATGTACGGCAATCACGTTGTTGATTTAGTAGCCGGCGCTCTGCGAATACCTCAAAATGAACTTCCGCTTTATCCGAGAAACCGGGCGCCGCGGGTCCAAGCTTCCGTTGCAGCAAGGGTTAAGGCCCTTAAATCCTGGAGAGATTCAAAATCTCAGATACTGGAAATCGATCCCGGACTCCTTTGCAACAACTTTCTGATCAGCGCTGTTGCCGTCTCCAACCCTTTAAATGCCAAAGCACTTGAAGAAATAAAAGAATTGAAAAACTGGCAACGCCAGGAATTCGGCCGGGAAATCATCGCGCTATTAAGAAAAGAAAAGTAATCTTTGGCTCTCGATGATTCTGATCAGCCAAAAACTCTTTCCGGATGCAAAATTACAAAATAATTTTCACTATCGGACTTCACGTGTTATTGAAAGTTTGCGGTGTTGATGCCAAGTAAAAGATGACGTCTCCTGACTATAATGAATACCGAGAATTGATCAAAAAAGGGCAGTATATTAAAGCTGTTCACCTTGCTGAAATGGCATATCTGGCAGGGAACAGGAACAACCCTTTCTGGCTGACTCGACAGGCCGCAGCCCTTTCGCGGGCCGGCAAATACGACCAGGGACACGGCATTGCAAAACAGGCACTGGCACTGAAGCCTTCCGACCCTTATTCCATCCTGGCTGTTGCCGAAGCACTCAGCGGTCTCAATCGCATGGATGAGGCCCTCCAGTATTATGAGGAAATCGCCCAAGACCCGAAGCTTTCACTCTATGCCCGGCGAGGGATGCTGTATTGCCTTTCCGAGTTGAAACAGTGGGAACGGATGCTTCAACTTTTAGGCCAGTGGGAAATGCCGCCGGCTGCGAGTTTACAGTGGAAGGTAAAGGCGCTTGCAGGACAAGATCGCCTGCAAGAGGCTATAGACGCTTGTCGTCAGTGGCTTGAAATAGAGCCTGATAATCGCCAGGGAATGTGGGCGTTAACCGAGCTTGAGATCCAGCGGGACGGTCTTGAGGTGGTTTTACAAAAAATGGGACGACTTGCAAAAATTGGTTCACGGCCACCGGTCTATAAAGAAATCTACGCATCTTTATGCCGGCGGGCAGGCCGATCCGAACTGGCGTTAAGGCAGTACGAACAGCTGACACAGACAGGGGCGCAGCCTTGGATTCTGCGGCAGCAGGCGTTTGCCCTTAAAAAAGCAGGAAAGGAATTAGAAGCAATTCCGATGTTTGAAGAGTTGCTGAAACTCGATCCAAAGGATTTTTATCTGCACTCCAGCTACATTTCCGCCTGTAAAAAAAGTCGGCAGTTTGATAAGGCGATAGATTTTTACGAAAATTTGGTTGAATTGCATCCGGACGAAAAATCTCTCTACGGCCGGATTAAAAAATTGCAAAAGATGCTGGGAGTCGAAATATGAGCAGATTTCCGCGAATCGGCGATCTAATCGAAGTGCCTCCGGTACAGACTGTTATACGCCTTGAGGAGGGCCGCACTCGATCTGAATCAATTGCCAACACCTTTGTCTTTACCGATGAGGTCTCGTCCCATTTTGCGATTCTGGCCGATGCGCTGCTTAAGGACCACGGTCGGGGATTTTTTCTGCAGGGCGATTTTGGGTCAGGCAAATCCCATTTTTTGGCTACCCTTACCGCCTGGCTCCAAGACAATCCGGGGGCTGAAGTGCTGTCAGAACATCACGGCGGACTTCGCCGGGTTAAAGCCTCCGGGCGCAGTTTCTTAACGGTTGGTGTTTCCCTGGTAAATTACAGAGCTTCAACTCCCCTTGAACGCATCCTCGTGGAGGCCATCGAGACTGCTCTGGCTTCACACGGCATCAAGATACAGTTAACACCCCTGTCTGCATTCCTAAGCCACTTTAAAACGCTGCTTGAAAACAGGGATCTGGCATCCGCCTTTGCAAAACAGGAGGGTATATTGCCGGATGACCCGGAGCATATCGATGCATTCATGGGTACAAACCCCCGCCAGGCCTACACAGCAGGGATACGCTTCATGAAGAGTCTCGGCATGGAAGCGCCGGAGGCCCTGGTTGAAGACCGGCATGAAACCTTTGCACGGGTTTTGAAGGCGATGCGTGCGGCCGGATTCGACGGGCTGGTAATCTTAATTGACGAACTTTCCGAATATTTTCGTTCCAAACCGGATGCGCGGGGACTAAACGAAGATGCTCGAACGTTGCAACTGATCGGCGAAATTACCGGTGGCGAACCGGTCTGGATCATTGCTGCCGTGCAGGAAAGCATCGAGCGCACCGGCGACATTTCCCAGGTTACTTTTCAAAAAATCAAAGACCGTTTTCCAATAAAGTTTGCCCTTTCCACCTTACATATCAAAGCACTCATCTCCGGGCGCCTTGTTAAAAAGAGACCGGGATCCGGTGAGGCGCTTCAAAGTGTTTACGAATATTTTCAAAGACAGTTTCCTTCCTTTCGATGGCGCTTTGAGGATTTTCAGGCGACCTATCCGGTTCATCCCGTAACCATTGCACTCCTTGACGGTCTGGGAGACCTTTTTTCAGAGCACAGAGGAATCGTCGATTTTGTTCACAGCCGGCTGGCAGGCGATGAGACCAGACAGATATCAGGTATCCTTGACCGGCCGGCCTATGAGCTCTTAGGGCCTGACAGCATTTATGAACATTTTGCTCAAAGGATGGCCGAGTTTTCAGGGTTTCATGTCTATCCAAGGCACGTGATCCCTCACCTTGATGACGTGATTGAGAACACAATCGATGAAGAAGACAGGACCCTTGCTCGCAGAATCATACGGATTCTGGTGCTTTACAGGATTCATCCAACCGCCGAGATCCCCACCGTGAGGGAAATAACGGAACAGGTTGCCTGTGCCCTTGCCGATCAAGACCCAAGCTTGAATGTTCAGTTTGTGGCCGAGGGGATTCTGGACCTTCTGGTTGAAAAAAGCAAATTTCTTGTTAAACATCCTTCTGACAGCAAAGATCCTCTTGATGCCGTGTATGAAGTCTTAACCGAAGAAGATCCGGCCAAAACGCTGAAGGCAAGGATTTTAAGAGCGGCTTCGGAGATTCCTTTCGATGACTCTCGCTTACTGACAACTGTGTTTGCCAAGTTGCCTGAATCGGCATCATGGCCCGGACCCGGATTTTGGGAGCAGGGGATTACTCGAATCGTTAATTGGCGTCGAAGCACCCGGCGGGCTTTTGTTGCTTTTTTAACCCGTGGAGAAGAAGCGGATTTTGGTGATCGGTTAAGGCGGGTCTTATCTGAAAAAGAGGCGGATTTTGTTTTTATCATAAGCCTTGGAACCATTGACTTTAAGATGGAACATACCGCCGTGTGGGCAGTTTCTCTGTCTATGAATGCAGCCGACCGTTCGATCCTCCACGAGTTTTTGGCGACCAAACAAATTGCCGCGGGGCTGCGACCGTCGAATCCTGCGGATGCCCCGCTGATTGAGGCGGCCAGGGAATCTATTGACAGACTTAAGGCGGCCGCGTACCAGGCTGCCTTGAATGTCTTTTATGCCGGGGCCTTCACAGATTCAATAATTACGGTAGAACCGATAATCCGTCAGATGAAACGGTTTGACGGGCTCCTCGATGAAGCCGGAGGAATTTTGTTAGAGGAACGCTATCCGGGATACAGGGAAATTGCGCCCAGCAAGGTCTCCCCCTCTCCACGGTTATATCAACGCCTTCTGGATGAGTTTGTTTTACCGGGAAGCATGGGTCTGCGCCAGGCCCATTCCCAGGGATTAAATGACGCCATCGAAGGGCTGGCAACCCCTCTCGGCCTGGTGGAGCTGCGGTCAGGATCTTACATTTTTGCGCCTGATCCTGAAAAGCATTCCCTCCTGTCAACGGTATTCAGCCTGATCAACACTGCCGGAGAGACTCCGTTTTCAGATGTGCTGCATTCTTTGGGTACCGGCAGGTTTGGGCTTCCGGATGATACTGCATATTTTTTGCTTTCAGCGCTTGCGTATGGCGGACTGATAACTCTTCTTAAAAACGGTCGTGCCATGCCGATGGAGTTTTTAAATCTTGCAATGGTTAAGAACGCCGATGCGCTGGCTCCCGGGGAAGTGATTGGGAAATACGACCGGGAAACCCTCATTAATGAATGTTCCTTTCTTGCTCCTGCCCGCGGGTGGGACTCCTTTGGATTACGGCAGCAGCGTGAAGCCTGGCAAGCGGTAATTAAATTTCGTGACTGGGCTGCCAAAACTGTTTCCAGCGTGGCCAAACGTCTTTCCGTTTTTGCGGAATTCTCTGCTTTTGAAGCTTTTGATCTGGGATCTTTGCAGTCTCAGCTTGATGCATTGCTGTCTCTGGGCGGTGAAATCAAGGTGTCCTATCCTGCCCGGGAAGGGCTTGAGCGCTTTTTGAAAGCTTGGCGCGGCTATGGATTTACTTCACATAATATTGAATTTATAAAGAAAATAAAAACATTTCTCTCTCAACAGGCGGAACAGTTTGTGTTTGTGAATCATTATATCCGGCATACGGCTGTAGATCGGGGCTGCTTGGCTGACAAAGATATCGAGGAACAGAAAGATAAAGTGAGACATTTACTGGACCATCCGCATGATCTTGTCATCAATGATGACGCTTCGCAGTTAAAAGATATATTCGATCGGTTTCGGACAGTCTATGCGGATTTTTACATCAAAAAACACAACGAACATTACAAACA
>JABMQM010000109.1 GCA_013203195.1 Desulfobacteraceae bacterium
GAATACGACATCAGAGGTGTTGCCGGAAAAGATATGACCGCAGATGAAGTGTTACTGATAGGAAAGGGTGTTGGTACTTTTCTCAGAAAGCACGGGAGTTCAAAGCTGACTGTCGGCCGTGATTGCCGGTTAACTTCTGAACTTTACTCTCAAAAAGTTATTGAGGGTTTACTGTCAACCGGGTGTGATGTTGTTGATATCGTCATTTGTCCGACGCCGGTTTTATATTTTTCAATCAAGCACCTTGACAAGGAAGGTGGGGTAATGGTGACTGCCAGTCACAATCCCGGGGAATACAACGGTTTTAAACTCTGTATAGGTCTGGATTCTATCCACGGACAAGATATTCAAAGAATAATGCATATCATCAATGAAAAAGCGTTTGTCCAGGGCCAAGGATCGCTTTCTGCTGCAGATGTAGTTACGCCCTACAAAGAGTTTGTTGAGAAAAATATAACTCTTCAAGGGCCGATCAAAGTTGGCGTGGATGCCGGTAACGGTACGGCCGGTGTGGTTGCAGTGCCGATTTTGAAGAGCCTGAAGTGCGAGGTCCATGACATTTACTGCGATATGGACGGTACTTTTCCGAATCATGAGGCTGATCCTACCGTCGCAAAGAACATGCAGGATCTCATCGCTCTGGTAAAGGACAAAGGGCTGGATATCGGCATCGGTTATGACGGCGACGGTGACCGGATCGGCGTGGTGGATGAAGCGGGTAATATGGTCTACGGCGATCAGTTGATGATAATTTTTTCCAGAGAAATTCTTTCAAGAAAACCCGGTGCCACCTTCATATCTGAAGTAAAATGTTCCAAGACGATGTACGATGACATTGAAAAACACGGCGGCCGGGCGATTATGTGGAAGACCGGACATTCGTTGATCAAAAAGAAGATGAAAGAGGAGAAGGCGGAACTTGCCGGTGAAATGAGCGGCCATATCTTCTTCGCCGATCGCTATTTCGGTTATGACGATGCCACCTATGCCACCTGCAGGCTTCTTGAAATATTAACCGGAACCGGCAAGAAAATATCCGAGCTTTTATCCGATGTACCCGCTACGTATTCTACACCCGAAATTCGGGTTGAATGCCCGGATGACAAGAAATTCGCCGTTGTTGAAAAAGTGACCGAATATTTTCGTAAGGATTATAAGATTATTGATATTGACGGTGTTCGGGTTTTGTTTGAAGACGGATGGGGGCTTGTGCGTGCATCCAATACCCAACCCGCCTTGGTACTTCGTTTTGAAGCCTTGTCGGAATCCAGGCTTTTAGAGATAAGAAACCTGGTCGAATCTGTCCTGGCTAATATTCAAAAAACGTAACATGATATTTGGTTTTATTTGTTGGATTCGATGAGTTCAATTTGTTAAATCGATTTTTCCCGCTCTCATGCTCTGCGTGTGAGCGGGTTTGTTTAATAGCACTACCAATCGATCATGAATAAATTTGATAAAAAAATATTCGGCACCTTGTTTTTTTCCATATTCGGTACGGTCACCGGTGTCGGGATCGTCGTTCCCCTGCTGCCGGTCTATGCCCACGGCCTTGGCGCCACCGGTCTGTACATCGCTATGATATTCGGTGCGTTTTCCCTGTCTCGGACATTTTTTTTGCCTTATTTTGGGCGGCTCTCCGACAAAAAAGGACGCAAGCCGATTATTATTACCGGACTTTTGGCCTATGCGCTGGTGTCGATGGCGTTCATACTGGCCAATAATGTTGAGACCCTTATTGCTATACGATTCCTTCAGGGCATTGCCTCGGCCATGATAATGCCGGCTACCCAGGCTTATATTGGAGATATAACTCCGGCCGGCCGGGAAGGTACTACCATGGGGTTGTTCAACATGTCGATGTTCGCCGGATTGAGTGTCGGCCCCTTTATCGGCGGGGTCATCAACGACAGCTTCAGCCTTGATACGTCCTTTGCGTGCATGGCGTTTCTGGCGTTTGCCGGCTTTTTATTAAGCTATTTTCTACTGCCGCCCACACGGTCGGAAAAGGTTGTCGGCAGCGGGAAAGCATCCACAGACTGGAAATGGCTGCTGTACGACAGAGATGTGGCCGGGATGTTTATTTTCAGAATGGCATATGCGGCCGGTATCGGTGTCATCTGGAGCTTTTTGCCGATTTTGGCGGATGCGGAGTTTTCACTGTCAAGTTCGTCCATCGGGGTGCTTGTGACGATAGGAGTATTTTTCAGCGGACTGATGCATCTACCTATGGGTTTTCTGGCTGACAGGCTAAATCGCAAAATGATGGTTGTAACCGGCGGACTCATCGTCAGTTATGCAATCCTTTCTTTTCAGTGGGCGGATTCTTTTTGGGACCTTGTGCTGGGCAATGTGTTGTTCGGGGTAGGTGGGGGCGTTGCCATGCCGGCCCTGATGGCCCTGGCGGTATTAAAGGGCGGCAAAACTGATGCAATGGGATCTGTCATGGGCTTGATGTCGATGTCACATAGCCTGGGAATGCTGACAGGAGCTCTATTTGCCGGTTTGATGATGGATATTTTTCAGCTTCGCCATGCGTTTCCATTCGGAGCCGTATTGATGATGCTGAGCGTGGGTCTCTTTTTTTTATTTACCTATTCTAAAAACGGGGTGCCGGCCGAGGCGGATTTAAAAGCAGGTCCCATAGACCTCTAACCCGCATTTTATTGAGATTGCTGTGTTTAGGATGATATTCTTTGTCATTGCGAAGGGTGAACACAATTTTTTCCGCTCCGCTTCGCCGCATACAATGCATCATCGGTCCTTTTGACAAAAGCTTCCATGGTCTCTTCCGGTTTAAATTGGCAAGCGCCGATGCTTACGGATATATGTATAGTCTTATTTGTAATTGAGGAGAAATCATGTGCGACAAAGCACTCTCTTATTCTATTCGCAACAATTATGGCGTCTTCGATACCGGTTTCAGGTAGAAGAATTGTAAACTCCTCTCCTCCGTATCGGTATGCCGAGTCGGTATTCCGCAAACAATCCTGAATGACAATTCCTGTCTGTTTTAGAATGTTGTCTCCTTGCAAGTGTCCATCTCTGTCGTTTATTCTTTTAAAGTCGTCTATATCAATAAGTAACAAAGACAAGGGCTGCTTATAACGAATCAACCTGTTGATTTCTTCTTTCAGCCTTTTATAAAAATATCTCGAATTGTAGAGTTGGGTGAGATCGTCGGTAATGCTAAGATTTTTAAATAGTTTTTCACTTTTCAAAAGCTGCCTTTCCACCTCGCGACGTCTGATCATCTCGGATTCTAATTTTTGGATTCGGCGATAAGAATACAACACGAATCCAATGGCCAAAAAAGAAGGCAGGAAAACAGCGATTTCATCAAATTCATAGCGCTCCATCATACGGGAGTATCTGTAAAGTTTATCAAACGCTTCCAAATGAATCATTAATAAAGTACTTAAAGACGCAAAAAAAATGACCGCCAAAAGTTCTATTAATTCGGAGCGCGAAAAGTTTTCATCAACGCGAACATCTTTTGATTGATCTTGGAGTTGCATTTTTTCGCTTTTCTCCGTTTGATGAATTATTGTCTTAAAAGTAGCCATGCTCACCATCGTTTGCTATCAAAATGCCCGTCCGGGGATAGAATTCCCAGCCGGTCGTTTGATTTGATACCCGTGCTGTAATATCCGTTTCATCAATATCACAGGAAGTAGCTAGATTGTTTATCGGCTAATAGGTTGGATTTCTTTAATATAAATTTTGGCAGTGAAGTTTTGACTTTGGGAAGGAAATATCAGAAAACGTTCTGACTTATTGTTATTGTACAGCTTGCTTGCATCGTGAATCAACTAAAATTGAAGATTCGGAATCAGAATTAATTCCCCCTCATATATAAATATAAAAACTGTGGGTTACAAGACAGCCTCAGATTTGGAACGTTTTGGAATGACATATCTTGCCAATATGATTATTGACTCTCATAGGGGAGGCCGCATTCTTTGCAGCGGCCGTTGGGGCCGATCACACCTATGCAGCTCTCATCGATGCACAGGGTGCGTTGCTCCCATTCGATATCCGTGACGTCTTCTTCTTCGTCTTCTTCGTCTTCGTCTTCGTCGTCGTCTTCATCGTCGTCTTCATCGTCTTCAGCAACTTCTTCTTCTGCTTCTGAATCTGATGCCGCGTGTTCTTCCGAAAATTCTTGCTGCTTTTCGCTTTCATGGGGCAGGCCGCATTCCTTGCAGCGGCCGTCGGGGCCGATCACACCGATACAGCTTTCGTCACTACACAGGGTGCGCTGCTCCCACTCGATATCCGTCAGTGATTTGGGTTCTTCATTTTCCATTGCGATCCTTTCACAATAAGTTCATCCTTAAGCCTTTCATATATTTCAATCTCCTCCAAAATGTAAACCAAAAAAACATAAAAATTGCATGAAATAGTCGGGTTAGAGTTCTTCTGGTACAAATGCCACCACATCATCGATTTTTTCGGTGTCGGCAAACAGCATCACCAGCCGGTCGATACCCAGGGCGATCCCGCCATGTGGTGGGGCTCCGTATTGTAATGCGTCCAGAAGAAATCCAAAACGCTCTCGGGCCGTCTCTGCGTCGATGCCAAGAAGCTCGAAAACCTGGCTCTGGAGTTCTTGGTTGTGGATTCGAATCGTACCTCCGCCGGCTTCGAAGC
>JABMQM010000110.1 GCA_013203195.1 Desulfobacteraceae bacterium
TGAGACTTTCCATCTGGGAGAATTGAAATGAGCATGATAAACGAACTTTTTGAGTTGACTGGCAGGGTGGCCCTGGTTACAGGGGGGAGTTCCGGTATTGGCCGCGCCATTGCTTCGGCCCTGGCAGCTGCCGGCGCCGCTGTCGTTCATGCCGCACTGGAACAGGAAGAGGATGCGCTTCAGGAAGCGGTCACCCAAGTAGAGCAGGCGGGCGGAAAAGCAGCCTGGGTAACCTGCGATGTGAGCAGATTCGATGAGTTGCCGGGAGTAGTGGAAAATGCGGCATCATTTTTTGGGCCGCCTGATATCCTGGTAAACGCTGCCGGGGTTAATTTGCGTGAACCCTGGGATAAGGTAAGTGAAGAAACCTGGAACAAAACAATAGCCATCAATTTGACTGCGCCTTTTTTTCTTGCACGGTTGCTTATACCTGCCATGCAGAAAAAAGGATGGGGGAAAATAATCAATATCGGTTCGCTGCAATCCATGCGTGCCTTCCCCAACAGCGCTCCCTACGGCGCTTCAAAGGGAGGGGTGATGCAATTGACCCGTGCCATGGCAGAGGCCTGGTCCGGGAACATGAGCGGCATCACCTGCAATGCCATCGCGCCGGGCTTCTTTAAAACAGGACTGACAGCTTCCCTTTATGATGATCAGAAAGTAATCGAAGCTCTGGCCGCCCAGACCATCATTGGCCGAAACGGTGAATTGGAGGATCTAAATGGTTTGACAATTTTTTTAGCCTCTCGTGCCTCAGACTACATAACCGGACAAACCATTTCTTTGGATGGCGGGTGGACCGCCAAATAATGCTGCGGGGCATCTGCCGTGACTGTGGCCTCAGTGCAGTATAATTCGAAGTGGATTGAGATTTCATGAAAGCATTGGTATATACTGATACAAAGCAGATCATTTACAGGGATGAGCCGGATCCTGTGCCCGCACCGGGCGATGTGCTGATGAAGGTAGAGGCCACAGGCATCTGCGGGTCCGACATGCACGCCTATCACGGCAAGGACCCGCGTCGCGTCCCGCCGTTGATTCTCGGCCATGAAGTGGCCGGCAGCCTGGTTTCCGGCCCGGATGCCGGACGGCGCGTTGTGATCAATCCGCTCATCACCTGCGGCCAATGTGAATCCTGCGACACAGGCCGTTCCAACCTGTGTGACGCCCGTGAGCTGATCGGCATGCGCCTGGCCGGGGCCTATGCTGAATATGTCACCATCCCGTCCAGAAATATTATTCATATGCCCGATTCCATGAGCGCCGTACATGCTTCGATTACCGAACCGGCGGCCACGGCCCTTCACGCCTTGAATCTGGCCAGGGAGGCGTCCAACCGTCCTCTGGCGGAACTCAATACCCTGATCATCGGCGGCGGGGCTGTGGGGTTTCTGGCCGCCCTTTTTCTGCGGGGCTACGGCTGCAACCGGCTGGTGATATCGGAAACCAACCCCCTGCGACGGGAAAGCCTGGTGGCCCATACGGGCTGTCGCGTACACGATCCCATCAATGATCCGCCACTCGAAAACGATGCCTATGATCTGGTGATCGATGCCGTTGGCGGCGGGGTAACCCGTAAACCGGCCATGGCGGCCGTAAGAACCGGCGGCATGCTTGTGCATATCGGTTTGATGGACACCGAGGGAGTGTTCGATATCCGCAAACTCACCCTGTTCGAGGTCAAATTGCTGGGCGTCTACTGCTATACGCCTGCGGATGTGAGGGCGGCCGTACAGGCGATCGAAAGCGGTCTGCTGGGCGATTTGAACTGGGTGGAAACCCGGCCGCTTTCAGAGGGTGCGCAAGCCTTTCAGGATCTGGATGAAGGACGTACGGCAGCGGCTAAGATCGTCCTTATTCCCTGACACCCGAAAAATGCAATCAGCGGTTAGCCGTTAGCTATTATATGTTATTTCTTTACTCCATTAGCTTTTCCGGTTATCATGGGAGAACGTAAAATCAACAAAAAAAGGGGGTGATACAAAAAGCAGGCCGGTGGGAATGTCAATGTGGTTTATAGCGGCCTGTCTGAGTGTCAGGATTGTGTAATGATTTAATGTCGAGGCAACCAACTGGTACAACTAAAAAAAGGAGAGTAAAAATGCGAAATCGTTTATTGGCGTTCATTGGGGTTTTCATAGGAGTGCTTTTTCTGTTTAATACCGCCGCTTTAGCGAAAACGGTAAAGATACGGGTGCAGGCCGTTATTCCTACTAAGGCGGATGAAGTCGTAATGCTGAAAGACTATGCTAAAAACGTTGCCGCGTTGACCAACAACACGGTTCAAATTGAAGTACTGCCGGCAGGGGCCGTTGTTGCTGTTTCAGAAACCCTTGAAGCGGTCAGCAAGGGCTTGATCGAGGGTGGTTTTGCATGGACCCATTATTGGTCCGGTTATAGTCCCGCGGCCATGCTTTTTGGTTCCCCCACCGCCGGTTCAGGACTTGGCATTGACAATATTGCCTGGATTTCGTGGTATATGTATGGGGGCGGCAAGGCGCTTTACAATGAGCTGTGGAAAGAGATGAAAATGAATGTCCACGGTTTAATCCTGCAGCCCGTGGGCCCGGAAGCGCTCGGTTGGTTCAAGAAACCCATCTACACCATGGATGACTTCCGCAAATTACGTTTCCGCACACCTCCCGGTATTCCCGGTCAAACCTACAATGACATCGGCGTAGCGGCGGTATCCATGGGTGGCGGCGACATTTTGCCGGCCCTTGAAAAAGGCGTGATTGACGCGGCCGAATGGTGCTGTCCAAAGCCTGACAGCATTTTTGGTTTCCAGAAAGTGTTAAAGTACTACTACCTGCAGGGTTTGCACCAGGTTGTGGTAAACGCTGACCTGTATATTAACGGGGATGTCTGGAAGAGCCTGACAGCTGAACAAAAAAAGGCCATGGAAGTCTGTGCGGACGCTTCCCTGATGCGATCCTTGGCTTACCGGATCTATGAAAACGGCAAGGCGCTCAAAAAACTTGTTGAAGAAGACGGCGTCATCCTGATGGATACGCCCCCAGAATATTTTACTGAGTACATGGCTGCGGTCATGAAGAGCATGGATAAATACAAAAAGCAAGACCCTTTCTTCAAGAAAGTGTGGGATTCGCAGAAGGCTTTTGCCGATATAGCGGTCCCATTCTGGTCCCAAGCTCAGACGACCAACGCCAATCTTGGTAATGCCTACGCCAAACCGAAAAAAAAATAGCCCGTTGAGATTGATACAACCATAACCCTTGAGGAGAGGACCTTTACGGTTCTCTCCTCAATACAAAGCAGGGGTTTTAGATCATGTCGAACATTGCCGATGTATCCGCTGCCGAACCGGTACCGGAAGAGCTGGAAATTGCCGATGAGCTCATCGCCGAGCGCAGGTCAGGGGAGCCGGGGGATTTGCCCGATGACATGGCCCCCTGGATGGCGACTACCATCACCTGTATAGATTTGTTCAGTCTGTGGACCGGACGGATTGTCTGCTGGCTCACCATCCCGTTGTTTTCTGCAATGGTTTATGAGATCCTGATGCGTTATTTATTTACAGCGCCGACCATGTGGGCCTATGACCTCAGCCGCATGTTTTACGGCGCTTTGTTTATGCTCGGCGCCGGCTACGGGCTTTCCAGAGGCGTCCATATCCGAGCCGACTTCATCTATCGGAACTGGACAGAAAGAACCCAGGGAATGGTCGATGGTGTACTCTACATAGTCTTCTATTTCCCCGGTCTTCTGGTATTTGCCTATATGTCCACCGAATTTGCCTGGGAGTCCTGGATGAGGTTTGAGCGCGGTATGGATACCGCCTGGATGCCTTATGTCTTTCCCATCAAGACAGTTCTTCCCATAGGGGTGCTATTCTTGTTAATTCAGGGCGTCTCAGAACTCTTGAAATGTATTTACGCTGTAAAGAAAGGGAGGTGGCCTGTATAATGACTCCTGAAATCATTGGCGTGATCATGATCGCTTTTATGTTGTTCTCCCTCTTCTTAGGGTTTCCAATTTCGTTCACCTTAATCTTTCTGGGGTTTGTTTTCGGTTATCTCGGATTTGGCAACCTCGTTTTCTACCTGGTGACCTATCAGTTTTACTCGGTCATGATGGAGCAGACGCTCGCGGCGGTGCCATTATTCATATTTATGGGCATTCTAATGGAGCAGGCAGGGCTCATGGAGCGTCTTTTTCAGGCCATTCAACTGATGCTTTCCCGTGTCAGGGGCGCTCTGTTTCTGGCTGTTCTGTTCGTATCCACCATCTTTGCCGCTGCTACCGGGATCGTCGGCGCCTCGGTAACGATCTTGGGCATTATGTCGGCCAAAACCATGAACCGCTCCAATTACGATGTAAAGTTGGCCGCTGGCACCATCACCGCCGGAGGGACACTTGGAATTCTGATTCCGCCAAGCATCATGCTTGTGGTTATGGGACCTGTTCTGGAAGTTCCCGTCACGGACCTCTTTGCGGCCGCCATCATTCCAGGCATTATGATGGCAGCCCTCTATGCTGCTTACGTAATGATTCGCTGCTGGATTAATCCCGCGCTCGGCCCGGTGCTGCCGGTGGAAGAACGGGCGGACGACATGAA
>JABMQM010000111.1 GCA_013203195.1 Desulfobacteraceae bacterium
CAAAAATCCTCATTTCTGGATGGACACTAAATAATTATATTATGAAAAAAACCTGCTTTCTTTTGTATATTTTGTTTCTAATTTTTATCGTTATGAGCCGGTCATCTGTTGCCCAAGATGAGGTTAAAGTCAGATGGGTGATCGACGGGGATACCATTATCCTAACGGATGGACGGCATGTCCGATACATCGGAATCAATACGCCCGAGATTGAGCATGAACACCAAAAAGCCGAACCTTACGGATATCAGGCCAAAAAGTATAATGAAAAACTAGTCTTTTCAAAAACGGTTCGCCTGCAGTTTGACAAGGAACGGCATGACCATTTTGGAAGGCTGCTTGCCTATGTCTTTTTGCCGGACGGTACATTTATAAATCAAGCAATGATAGCTCAAGGATATGCCTATTTGTTACCTCAAAAGCCGAATATTAAGTATGCTAAAATACTGTTGCAGGCTCAACGGGAGGCAATGTCGGCCAAAAAGGGTATGTGGCGGGAAATAGCGGAGGAAGAGGGCGGTTATTCAGGAAACAGGCGTACTAAACGTTTTCATGCCACTGCATGTCCATTCGGGAAAAAAATCAGTCTGACTAACCGGATCTCTTTTAAGAGTAAACGGGATGCCTTCTGGGCCGGATTTGCACCCGGCAAGCGATGTTTGGCAGGCAAGATAATCACAGAGCAAAAGTGAGCTAAAGTTTGAAGCGGCATTTTTTTATTGCCACTAAGACACAAAGGCACGAAGAAGAATAATAATTGTATCCTTCGTGCCTTGGAGCCTTTTGGGTATTTTACAACGCCATCATTCTTTATTTTTGTTGATTTCTTCTATAAGTTTTTGTGAAGTTTGAGCAGGAACTTCGTCATAACGTGAGAATTCCATGGTAAATAGACCGCGACCACCCGTCATTGACCTTAAATCCGGTGCATAGGTTAGAAATTCCGACATGGGTACCTGGGCGTTTATGACCTGGTTTTTCCCTTTGCTGTCCATGCCCAGAACCCGGCCGCGCCTGCTGTTCAGATCACCCATGATATCTCCCATGTATTCGTCCGGAGTGGTAATCGAAACATCCATGATAGGTTCCAGTAAAATAGGATTAGCCTCGGCGGCAGCCTTCCTGTAGGCTAAGGACCCGGCAATTTTAAACGCCATTTCAGAAGAATCAACCGCATGATATGATCCGAAATCCAGCGTAGCTCTGAAGTCTACGCACGGGAATCCGGCCAGGACTCCTTTCTGGCTGGACTCAATGATTCCTTTTTCAACCGCCGGTATATACTGTCTCGGAATTGCGCCACCGACGATTTTATCGACAAACTCAAAACCTTTGCCACGGGGAAGCGGTTCTAATTGAACCCAGCAGTCACCGAACTGGCCATGACCGCCGGTCTGTTTTTTGTGTTTTCCCTGGACCCTGATTTTCTTTTTTATGGTTTCCTTGTAGGGAATTTTGGGGGTGTTGAGTTGGACCTCAACGTTGAACTTGCGTTTGAGCTTTTCAACGGCAACCTCAATGTGAATCTGCCCTAAGCCGGATAAAAGAATCTCCTTGGTTTCGGCATTGCGCGTCAGTTTTAATGATACATCTTCTTCCATTAATTTTGACAAAGATGTGAATACCTTGTCTTCGTCCTGCTTGGTTTTCGGTACAACCGCAAATGATATCAGGCTGGGCAGTGGTTCTGCGCATCGGAACTTGACCTTGCGATCGTCGGCGCACAATGAATCGCCGGTGGTGGTTTCTTTTAATTTTGCGACAGCCACGATCGCGCCCGGTCCGGCACTCTTTTCAGGTTTTTGCTCTTTGCCGGCCAGTCTTAATAATTGATTGAAGCGTTCTTTGGTGTCTTTATTGACATTAAAGAAAGTCCCGTCGGCTCCCAAACTCCCTGATACGACTCTAAAAATGGAAAGACGTCCGGCGAAAGGATCGGCAACCGTTTTAAACACAAACCCGGCAAAAGGTGCATCCGGATCGGGATGACATTCCACCTCATTTTCACCGTCAGCATCGGTCACGATCCAAGCACCGCGATCAAGAGGGGAGGGCATGCAGTTGACAATAAAATCCTGAATAAGATCAATACCAATATTTTTAGTAGCTGATCCGCAAAGAACCGGCACAAATGATCTTGATATCGTGCCTTTTCTTAAAGCACTTTTTATATCGTCATCCGTAAGAGATTCACCTTCAAGATAGCGCTCAAGAAGCTCGTCGTCCGATTCCACAACATTTTCAATCAAAGCCTCCCTTTCTTCTTTAGCCTGATCTTGCAGTTCAGCAGGTATATCAACTTCGGTTGCCTTGCCGTTAGCATCATAAATATAAGCTTTGAAACTGATGAGATCTATAACGCCTTTAAAATCCGCTTCTTTTCCGATTGGAAGTTGAATGATGATCGGCTTGGGATCAAATGTTTCGCCGGCATCTTTAAACGTTTTAAAAAAATCGGACCGCTCTCTGTCAAGTTTATTGATAAAAATGACACACGGCTGATTGAATTCTTCGGCAAAATCCCAGGCTTGCTCAGTCTGAACTTTAACGCTGTCTACGGCGCCTATGACCACAACCGCACCGTCTGCGGCCTGCATACTGCTTTTGGTATCTGAAAAGAAATTTTGATCACCGGGAGTATCAATGAGATTAACCGTGTGATTTTTCCAAGGAAACTGATGAAATCCACTGCTTAAGCTAATGTTTCGCTTTAACTCTTCCGGCTCAAAGTCCATAACCGTGTTACCGTCTTCAACACGTCCCAGTCTGTTAACAACACCTGTATTAAAAAGCATTACCTCAGCCAGAGAAGTCTTTCCCGACCCTCCATGGGCAACAAATGCAATATTTCTTAAACTTTCGGTTCCTTCAATCATTTAAGCTCCTCTCTGCTAAAATTCCAATTGGGGCGCAGCCCCTAAGTTCACCTTAAATTTAGTTTTTTTTACATGCTAAACCGTAAAAAATCAATATCAATTTTTCATTTAACTAAAATCTGCTGTAGGCGTTCACAGGTTCAGTGTTCAGAAGTTCAGAGTTGTTTTTTTGTTAACCTTTACTAACTAGCCCCGAACCATGAACCTATGAACCCTTTAGATGGTATGCGTTCACAGGTTCAGTGTTCAACGTTCAGGGTTAACTTTCTGTTGGGTATACAGAATCAAAGTTCACCTCTGCCCGACCGACAGCAGGCGAGGTTCAGGGTTCAAGGTTCTTGGTTACCTCTAAACCCAGAACCTTTGAACCCTGAACCAGTGAACGG
>JABMQM010000112.1 GCA_013203195.1 Desulfobacteraceae bacterium
GACCTTAAACCTCAAAAAAGTCCGCCCATAGATCCTTTTCTTGTTGTCATTATCAGAAATAACGGCCAAGGAGGTAACAAATTGGCAAGATCAAATTATCAATTTAATAAACGTCAGAAAGAATTAGCAAAGAAAAAAAAGAAAGATCAAAAAAAACAACGCAAACTGGATAAAAAGACTATAGAACCCGGGGTGAATCCAGATCAGGCCCAGAATGAAGGAGAGAATCCAGATCAAGCCCAGAATGAAGGAGAGAATCTATAAGCATAGCAACCGGATGAAAAGGAAAAAAGATAATGCGTCATAAATTTGTAATTTCTCGAGATGGTGCCAAAAATAAACTCAAAATCAGGGAATATGCAATCATCGACAAAAATCGGAAGAAAGCGGCGTTTTCAATGCTGCAAAAGGGAAGTTTATCATTTCTCTGCGAAGAAACCTATGAAAGTGAGATTATCGTGAGTTCCATCTCCAAGGGAATGAACGCCTTGGTTGCAATCCTTCGGACCCACAATATATTCCCCATCGAACCATATGCCACCAAAATCGCCGAATCAGTCATGGCGTTATACAATTCATCCGATGATGGTTCGGTGGAGCTGTTTTTTGACGACGTCGATTTGGTATCTGTTTGATATGATTCCGTTATTTGAAAGCAGATAAAGCGAATATTTCAAATTGTGTTTAGTGAAAAAGCAGAAGGATTCTTTTGCGGTCAAACTTGATGATCTTGTAAAAAGTCACGAATGGAAGCTCCCTGCAGTCCGCCTCAGGCGGGCAAGCGCAGTAGATGGGCCTTTTTACGACGCCATCAAACTTGACTTATTATTACGAATGAATTAATTTAATACCTAAATGATTCTACCATTAACTACTTGTGTATAGTTCTGGTATTTATTTTGGAGCCTGTCCAAAGAACCTATCTTTTTTGGCCTTCCTTCAAAGTGACCTCATGAGCATTTGCACAAGACAAGATACAAGGAAAGGAAAAACATTAGATGGAAGGTTATGTCAAATCGTACAGTGAAAAAAAGGGCTATGGTTTTATAGACACTGAAGAATATGGGGTTATTTTTGTTCATAAATCGGGCATCAAGGAATTTGGGCATTTCGGTTTACAAAAAGGTGACCCTGTATCTTTTGAATTAAAAGAAACTTCTAAAGGCAGACAAGCCTTCAACTTACAGCCCCTCAAACCCTATTAATTTGGAAACGCACAATACTTTTCTATCTTAATACTTACCATCAGCAATAAACAGTGCACCATTTTGCGAATCAAGCCAGATCGCGTTCTTACGTCAGCAATGCAATGTAATATTTTTTCAAGAAAGGAGAAAAGACATGAACAAAGGAGATTTAGTCAATGAGGTTTCCAATGTCCTAAAAACCAAAAAGGATGCTCAGGAGGCTGTGGAATGTGTTCTTTTAAGCATTACCAAGGCATTGGAAAAAGGAGACTCTGTATCACTAGTTGGATTCGGCACATTTAAGGTGGTTGACAGGAAGGCTCGTAAGGGCAGAAATCCTCAGACAGGAGAAGAAATATCTATTGCGGCAAGAAAAGTTCCAAAGTTTGTTGCAGGCAAGGCTTTGAAGGAAGCTGTGAAATAATTGTTTGTTCGTAGGTAAGCTCCATAAGCAGGGTCAGCGATGGCCCTGCTTTTTATATTGAAAATCCCATATATTGAAGTTCCATAACCCTGCTGAATCTGTTGATAGCTGGTACCAGTCTGCCTTCCATCGTGGACCCAGACCGTCCCCTGCAGGGCATTGATTAGGGTGCTAAATTTTCACCCGCACTAAAGACAGCAAACCCGGTTTACAGTCATTGGAAGTCGGTTTTTTTGTTGGAATGAAACATAACACCTTGATATCACTGGTACGCCTGGCAGGATTCGAACCTGCGACCTACGGATTAGAAGTCCGTTGCTCTATCCAACTGAGCTACAGGCGCATAGGTAGTGAACGTTTTAGGGTCAGGTTTGAAGTATCAGCAACAAATTTTAAAGTTAGACCCTAGAGCTAAGCCTTGGGCATATTAAAGCATAAAAAGCTATGAATTCGATATGTCTTAAATCATACAGC
>JABMQM010000113.1 GCA_013203195.1 Desulfobacteraceae bacterium
AATGTATTCTGTCAATTTTATATGAATAAATGGAGCAAAGCGACACCTTAACTTTAGGCACTTTAAACTTTAGTTCACTATAGGCACTTAATCTGCTGTAATATTAACTCTTTTAAGGAATAAACCAAAGACGGAGCCCCTAGGCTCGGATTCTTTACTCGATTAAGAAGTCTAAACTTCCCGGCGGTAGTTGGGAGCTTCTTTGGTAATAATTACGTCGTGAACGTGGCTTTCACGCATACCTGCAGCGCTGATTTTCACAAACCGGGCCTTTTCCCTGAGTTCTTCCAGAGTGCGGCAGCCCACATAGCCCATACCGGACTTTAATCCTCCAATAAGTTGATAGATATTATCGGAAAGACTCCCCCGATAGGGAACTCGACCAACAATACCCTCCGGTACCAGTTTGTCGCTTTCAAAATCATCACCCTGGTAGTATCTGTCTTTGCTCCCCTTTTTCATGGCTTCAATGGAGCCCATGCCCCGATAGACTTTGTAACTGCGGCCCTGGTAAATAACCAGCTCACCCGGGCTTTCCTCGGTTCCGGCGAAAAGTCCGCCGATCATTACAACATGAGCTCCGGCGCCTATGGCTTTAGTAATATCGCCTGAAAATTTGATGCCGCCGTCGGCAATTAAAGGAACTCCTGTTTTGCTGGAGACAGGTCTGCAATTCAGTATTGCGGTTATCTGGGGTACACCGATACCTGCTACAATGCGGGTGGTACAGATTGATCCGGGTCCGATGCCGATCTTTACACCATCGACGCCTGCTTTAATAAGGTCTTCAGCCCCTTTGGCCGAACCCACATTGCCGGCAATCAGTTCAAAATCTTTAAAATTGCTTTTTAATTTTTTAACTGCTTCAATAACGTTTTTGGAATGACCGTGGGAAGTGTCGATCAAAATAACATCCGCTCCGGCCTTCAATAGCGCCTCGGTGCGCTGCTCCATCTCTGCACCGACACCTACGGCGGCACCGACTCTGAGCCTGCCCATCTCGTCCTTGCATGCATGTGGATATTTTTTTATCTTTTCAATGTCTTTGATGGTTATCATGCCTATCAACCGCCTATTTTTGTCGACCACCAGAAGCTTCTCTATCCTGTGTTTATGCAGCAGCTTTTTGGAATCTTCCAGCGTAATCCCTTCAGAAACCGTAACCAGGTTATCCTTGGTCATAATCTCGGAAACTTTCTTTTCAAGGTCAGTTTCAAATCGCAGATCCCTGTTTGTGACAATGCCCGCCAGTTGGTCACCTTTGGTAACCGGAACTCCTGAAATATGATACTTCTCCATCAGCTTCAGCACTTCATGCACCTGCTGATCCGGGTGAATTGTTACAGGATCAACAATCATGCCGCTTTCAGATTTTTTAACTTTGTCAACCTCAACTGCCTGACTTTGGACACTCATATTCCGGTGCATAAAACCGATGCCGCCTTCACGAGCCAGACTGATACAAGTGCGTGACTCTGTAACGGTGTCCATAGCAGCGCTGACAATGGGGATATTAAGGGATATGTTTTTTGTTAATCGGGTAGTTGTATTAACATCGCTTGGTAATACGTCTGAGTATCCGGGGATCAATAAAACATCGTCAAATGAATAAGCTTCTTCAGGCGGTATTTTTAGCATAGAGTCCTCCATCATATAAAAATTTTGTGCGTTGAAATCGAATAACAAAAGGGCTTGGCTTTAGCAATCTTTATTTGTCTCCTTGACATTCAATTAGCACTCGTAATATTTTGAATTCGAAAAAATTGACTTTTCATAGGGTAAAAATTACCATGCTGATTGAAATCAACACCAGGAACCCCCAGCCACGACTCATCACAAAGGTGGTTGAGGTTATTAAAAGAGGGGGTATCATCGCCTATCCAACCGACACTTACTATGGAATCGGTTGCGATATAATGAACAAAAAGGCTATAGAGAAGATATATCTCTTAAAGCAGCGCGATAAAATTAAGCCTTTCAGCTTTCTCTGTTCAGACCTCAAAAACATCAGCCATTACGCCAAAGTTTCAAACTATGCTTATAAAACCATGAAGCGGCTTTTACCGGGCCCCTATACTTTTGTGCTTGAAGGTTCCAAGCTGGTCCCTAAAATCATGCTTACCAAGCGCAAAAACGCCGGGATACGGGTGCCTGACAACTCGATTTGCCTCGAACTGGTTAAAGAGCTGGGAAATCCGATTATTAGCACCAGCGCCTCCATGCCGGATGGCACCCTTTTTTTTGACCCCTCTCTGATTCATGACTATTTTCAATCCAGAATTGATATCGTCATTGATGGTGGACCTGTTCCGGGATACCCTTCAAGTGTTATATCACTGATTAACGACATGCCCGAAGTCATTCGCGAAGGTAGGGGTGATGTCAGCCTTTTCATCTAATCCAACCCGAATCCAAAGAAAAGGCCACAAAGTCACAAAGACACTAATGTCATTAATTAGTAATCAGTTATCCCTTACTGATCACTCCTCACTGATGACTGGTCATCCGGCAGCTTTCTAAAATTATAAACGCCCCTAAAAAGGAGCGCTCTGCAATGGTCTCTAAATTCGGGTTAGGTTTATTCGGGGCGGTATATATACTCCGCAGACAAAAAAGAATGAAAAACGCGGTTAGAAAACTCTGTTTTGGATAGTTCCGACAGGTATTTTAAAAGGGAAAGCTTTTTTTCCCGGGCGTAAACCGCGGAAATCTTCCCTTTGATGCCGCCCAGACGGCCGGCCCATTCGATGGCATCTTCAAGATTCCCGAGACGATCAACCAGCCCCAAATCTTTGGACTCTTCTCCTGTAAAAATGCGACCATCAGCCAGAGATTCAACTTTGTCCTGATCCATTTTGCGACCTTCAACAATATCCATGATAAATTGCCTGTGGATTTTTTTGGCAAAATCCTTGAGAATAGTCTTCTCTTTGGCTGTCATCTCACGGGCCGGTGATCCTATATCCTTGAATTCCCCACTTTTTATTACAACAGGCACCAATCCGATTTTTTGCAGCAGCTCCTGATAATTTGTAAATCCCATAATAACGCCAATGCTGCCCGTGATCGTGCCGGGGTTGGCAACAATCCCGTCGGTGCCGGCAGCAACATAATATCCGCCGGAGGCCGCGATGGCACCCATGGAAGCGATTACTTTCTTTGTGCTTAAAGTTTTTCTAATCTCCCTGAAAATCTCCTGTGAAGGCCCCACGGCGCCTCCCGGGGAATCAATACGAATGACGATCGCCTTAATAGAATTATCCTCCCGAAAGTGCTTCAGGTTTTGGATAACATTTTTAGCATCCGCAATGATTCCGTTGACCTCAATAACACCGACTTTTTCTCCAAATTCAAAATCAGAGGTCTTTGCGCCTAATACAAACAGCAGGGACATTCCTATCGTTGCGACCGCTACGATAGAGGTGAAGGTAAGAAGAAAAAAAAGATAAGGGTGTCTGCGGGAAAACATTTTGATAGTCGGTTACTATTGATAGTGCCGTAAAAAGTAAAACGTTAAAAGTCTAGATTTAGTGCGACATTGCTTCGTAATATACGCAATGCAATCGTTTTACATTTCACATTTCACTTTTCACTAATTCGTTACTATTCCCCGTTTAATTTTTCTTGAAGATTCTCTCTCAAGATTTCTCCAAAAGTTGAAGTCGCGGGCCTTATATTGTTTACATAGTCACTCAGTAAGTTCTGCTCGTCCTCCATTTCAAGTCTTTTAATTGAAAGGCCGATCCGTCTTTCATCGCTGTTGATATTCATAACTCTGGAGGTAATGACATCCCCAACGTTATATTTGCCAACAGGGGTTTTTATTTTTTCTTTACTGATTTCAGACACATGCACTAGTCCTTCGATTCCCTCTTCCAATTCTATAAAAACACCAAAATCGGTAAGGTTGGTAATTGTGCCGGTAATTTCTTTACCAACTTCATAGCGCTCAGCTACAGTTGTCCAGGGATCTGTCTGCAACTGCTTTATCCCCAGCGAAAACCTTTCGTACTCTTTTTCAATATCAAGCACTATAGCCTGTATAAGTTCACCTTTCTTGAATAGCTCAGAGGGATGTTTTATGCGCTTTGTCCAGGAAATGTCTGAAATATGTACAAGACCGTCAATGCCTTCGTCGATACCGATAAAAAGACCGAAATCGGTTATGTTTTTGATTTTTCCTTCTATGGTCGTACCGACCGGATATTTTTCACTGATGACATCCCACGGATTTGGAACCACCTGCTTCATACCAAGAGATATACGTCTGTTTTCAGGCTTGATGTCAAGGACGATAGCCTCAACCACCTCTCCCACGGAGACTACTTTGGAAGGATGCCGAACCTTGCGGGTCCATGACATTTCCGAAACATGAATCAATCCTTCGACCCCCTCTTCCAACTCCACAAAGGCACCATAGTCCGTGAGACTGACAACCTTCCCGCTTACACGGGAGCCCAGCGGATATTTCTCTGTAGCGGTTGTCCAGGGATCCTCTGTCAGCTGTTTCATGCCCAATGAGACTCTCTCCCTTTCAACATCAAGATTAAGAATCTTTACGGTTATCTCATCACCGACTGAAAAGAGTTCCGAAGGATGCTTTACTCTTCCCCACGAGATGTCGGTAATATGCAGCAGACCGTCCACTCCGCCAAGATCAACAAAGACACCGTACTCTGTAATATTTTTGACAATGCCCTCAACAAGTTTGTCCTCACAAATAGCAGCTAATGTCTCGGTTCGTTGGCTTTCGCGTTCCTGCTCAAGGATAGCCCTTCTGGATAAAACGATATTGCTGCGTTTTCGATTATATTTTAATATTTTAAAAGAAAACGTTTTGCCAACCATATCATCAAGATTGCGAATCGGCCGCAAGTCTGCCTGGGAACCCGGCAGGAAGGCCTGAACCCCGATATCTACTGAAAAACCACCTTTGACACGATTTACAATAACGCCCTCGACCACTCCATCTTCATCATACGAGTTCTTGATATCTTCCCATACTTTAACCTTGGTGGCTTTTTCCTTCGAAAGGACGACGCGCTCTTCTTCTTCATCCCACCATTCAACCATAACATCTACAGGGTCGCCGACTTCGGCATTTAAGTTGCCATCTTCATCTTTGAATTCATTTATTCGGATCTGACCCTCTGATTTATATCCTATATCAACCAGGACATGATCCTTGTCCACCGAAATGATCCTACCGGAAACAACCTCCCCTTCCGCAAAACGCTTGAAGCTTTCCTCGTACATGCCCATGAAGTCTTCCATGTCACCAGGAGAGTCTTGATCTGCTTTCTTGCTGTCAGAAGTTGTCTCATCTTTTTCTGAAATATCAACTGCTTCCTGTTCTAAAGTATCAACTGTTTCCTGTTCCGAAATATCAACTGTTTCCTGTTCCGAAATATCAACTGTTTCCTGTTCCGAAATATCAACTGTTTCCTGTTCCGAAATATCAACTGTTTCCTGTTCCGACTTATCAACTATTTCCTGATCTTTTTCCGCA
>JABMQM010000114.1 GCA_013203195.1 Desulfobacteraceae bacterium
CTTGTCCCGGTAACGTTCTTGAATAGACCTGAGTACGTTGAGACTGGAAAAAAAGATTTCCACAAGCTCCGGATCAAACTGGTGTCCCGCTTCTTTTTCTATTATATCAAGGACATGAGGTTCATCCCAGGCCTCTTTATAGACCCGTGCCGAAGAAAGGGCATCAAAAACATCCGCTAAAGCGACGACTCTGCCGAAAATTGGAATTTCTTCGCCCTTTTTACCGCGGGGTGTGCCGTCGGGCAGGGTAAAACCCGGTAGGGCCGCGTTGGTGGATACATCGACATATCCGGGATACCCCTTGCCGTCCCAGCGTTCATGATGGGTCAGGGCGACCTGCATAGCTGTTTCGTCAAAATCCGACTGGGCATCCAGAAACAGGCGCGCCCCTAAAACAGTGTGCTGCTTCATGATTTCATATTCATCGTTGCTGAAGCGGCCGGGTTTTTTAAGTATAATATCGGAGATAGCTACTTTGCCGACATCGTGGAGCATAGCTGCCATGCGAAGACTGTCGCGGGCTCTGTCGATTTCCTTGGGGGCGATTTGCTGTCGGCGGGCCCATTGTTCATAGAGTTCCAAAGCATAGCCACCCACGCGGTTGACGTGGGCGCCGGTTTCCTTGGGATCGCGCAGTTCCGACATCCGAATCATACGAAGCAGGATGGCCCGTGTCATCTGGGCCCGTTCCAGGGCGACGGCAGCTATGCTGGCAAAATGGAGCATAATTTTTTCATCATCTTTCGAGAACGGTATAGACTGCTTGGCCTCATTTTGGGCGTTGATGATCTGCAGGATACCGAGAATGTCCCCCCTGGCTGTTTTTAAAGGGACGGTAAAAACGGAGCGGGTGGTGTATCCGGATGTTTTGTCGAATTTATTGCTGAATCGGTAGGGGGCTGTAGGTTCGATTTCGTAAACATCCGGCAGATTAAGAAGGCGTCCGGTGGTGGCGACATAGCCGGCAATACTTTTCTTGTCAATGGGGATAGTAAAAGTTGAATAGATCAGTTTTTCCCCTGCGGGCAGACGATTTTGCAAAGTGTCGTTCTGCGTGTAGGTAAAGTTGAGTCTGCCCTCGTCGCGTATGTATATGGATCCCGCGTCGGCGTTGACAAAACGCCGGGCATCGAAAAGAACGCGTTCCATGAGTATATCCAGATCTTTGACCTGGTTGAGTTCGATCCCCAGCATCGTAAGTTTGTCCAGCTTTTCTTTTTCGGTGAGCATGCTGTCTCCTTTAAGTGCTCCACTTAAATAGTGCGTAGAGGGGAAAATGATCCGAGGGGTAAACACCCTCAATGGTATCCCGGTCGATCTTAAAGTCCTTTATATCGAGTGTGCCGCGATATAGAATCCAGTCGATTTGGTCGCCGTTGGCATCGCCTGTGAATCCATGATGAGTGCCTGGAAAGGGCTCTTGAAAGACGCTTTGAAAATACGGCTTTATAGCGGCTGAGTTCTGATTTTTTCCGGTGAATATTTTGTAGCAGGGACTCAAGGGAGCGGCGTTAAAGTCGCCGATTAGAATGGTCGGGATATCGGACGGCAGATATGAAAGGCGCGTCATGAGCAGTTTTGCACTTTCGATTTGAACTGAGGTATCAAAATCAAAGTGGGTATTGGCACATATGAGCCGGCGACGTTTTTTTTCGAACATGCCGATGGTACACTGTCGCGGCCAGATACTTTTCAAAGGCCGGCTCGGTACCGCTGGTGTGGGGCTCAAATAGAAATGTTCCATATAAATGCATGACCAGTCTTTTTTATAAAAAATAATGTTGTTTTGCCAAAAGGGCGGTGCAGGACTCCTCTTGCCGATAAAATTATAAGAAGTCAGCATGTCGGCCAAATAATCGATTTGGAACCCATTTGCTTCCTGAAAGCCGATAAAATCCGTGTGATATTTGGCAAGCAACGCCGGAAAGATCTTTTGGCGGTTTTGCCATTTATTGGGGCCGTCGTCTGCCAGCCCAAAGCGCAGGTTGAGTGTTAAAACTGAAAGCATTTTTTTCCCATTGCAAACCGATCTTTGATGCAGCTGCCTTTATATATTCTTTTTTACCCTCGGTTTCAATATATTCCATGGGTTATGACTTATCCTGGACATTTTATAAAATCGTAACACGATTTTATAATAATTACGTTTATTTTACAAATTTATTTTTTCCTCTTGACACAAATGTATTTATTATTTATTTTCCTATGTTCTGCTTTTAGTCTTTTAATTTAGGAGTGAAATACGGTGAAAAAGTATACATACAGTGCAAAACAGTCTGATATAAAAGAGAAATGGATTATAGTTGATGCCAAGGATGCGGTGCTCGGAAGGCTTGCCTCAAACATAGCTGCACGCCTTAGAGGAAAACACAATCCGCTTTTTACACCTCATGTTGATACGGGTGACTGGGTTGTTGTTGTCAATGCGGATAAGATTGTCCTGACAGGCGGAAAATGGCAGAAGAAAAATTACTACCGGCACAGCGGATACATCGGAGGACTCAAAACGATCACCGCCCAGAAACTCATGGAAAAGCGACCTGAGGATCTTATCCGGTTTGCCGTCAAGGGTATGCTGCCCAAGAACAGACTCGGCAGAAAGCTTTTCAAAAAGTTGAAAGTTTATGCCGGCGATCAGCATCCGCATGCAGCCCAGCAGCCTGAGGCTCTGGCGTTCTAAGCAAACAACCTTGATGGCTTCGTAAAAAGTTCAAATTCAAGGCGCGGGATGAATTCAAATAAAGCGGCGTAGCCGCGTTTCATAAAATCGTAACAAGATTTTATTTATCGAGGAATTGTATGGAGAAAGAAAACGTTTATTATGCGACCGGGAAACGGAAATCCGCCATTGCCAGAACCTGGCTGATGCCGGGTACCGGTGAAATTACCGTTAATGATCGGCCTGTTGATGATTATTTCAAGGTTGCATCCGCAAGAGCGCTTATGATGCAGCCGCTTGTCCTGACAAATACTGCCGGATCCTACGATATTAAAATCCGTGTTTTAGGTGGAGGTTATTATGGGCAGGCCGGTGCAATCCGGCACGGCATTTCCAAGGCTCTTATTGATGTCAATCCTGATCTCAGGAAGGCTCTGAAGAGAGCCGGCTTTATCAGACGCGATGCCCGGGTCAAGGAAAGAAAGAAATACGGCCAGAAAGGGGCCAGAGCCCGCTTTCAGTTTTCTAAACGGTAACACCCATTTAGGTTTGTTTATAGAAGGGAAGGGGACAGGTAATGCCTGCCCCCTTTATTTGTGTTTCCATATTGGTTGGCGTTTTTCCAGAAAGGCCGCCATACCCTCCTGAGCGTCAGGTGCCTGACATCCTACGACCATTGCATCTGCGGCGTAATTGTATGCCGCCGGTTCATCCATATC
>JABMQM010000115.1 GCA_013203195.1 Desulfobacteraceae bacterium
TATAACCTAAATTTGTAATGCCAAACAAAAGACAACAATACGGCAAAGAAAGTGAATCCATCGCCGTCAGGTACCTTAAAAAAAACGGCTATAAGATCCTGGAGCAGAATTACCGTAATCAATTAGGTGAAATCGATATCATTGCCAAAGATAAAAAATCGCTTGTATTTGTGGAAGTCAAAGCCCGGAGGTCCGGTGGTTACGGCAGTCCCAAATGGGCCGTAACTCCCAAAAAACAAAGAAAGATATCCATGGTGGCCCTTTTCTATCTGAAAGCCACAAAGCAAAACAACGTCAAGGCAAGGTTTGACGTTGTGGCCATCAGTTCATCACAAGACAACCCGCGGATAGAACTAATCAAAAATGCCTTTGAGCTTGCCTATGGATGATTTGAAAGACATTTTCAAAACGGGTGCTCTTTACGTTGTTGCCACTCCCATCGGGAACATGGACGATATTACCCTAAGGGCTCTTAATGTGCTTGGCCGGGTCGATCTTATTGCCGCAGAAGATACCCGACATACCGGCAAATTATTGGCCCGTCACAAAATTAAAGGTCATCTTATCGCCTATCACGAGCATAATGAGACCGAACGCACCCCGGAGCTCCTTAATCGACTTAAAGCAGGATCTGCGGTGGCCCTGGTATCCAACGCCGGAACTCCGTCCGTATCCGATCCCGGTTACCGGCTGGTAAATGCCGCCATTGCAAACGGCATCAACGTAGTTCCCATACCGGGTGTTTCGGCTGCCGTCAGCGCTCTCAGCGTTGCCGGACTGCCGACCGACTCCTTTGTCTTTATCGGGTTTACGGCTAAGAAAAAGGCCAAACGTATTAAACAGTTAGCAGAACTTGCCCATGTGCCCCGCACCATCATCTTTTATGAATCTCCCCGTCGTATTACGACCTTTCTGCAGGAAATAATTTCGACTATGGGTGACCGTTATGGTGTTCTGTGCCGCGAGATGACCAAGTTGCACGAAGAATTTATCAGGGGAAACTTGTCTGAAATCCACAGTCGCCTGAAGGAGCGCGCAACTGTAAAAGGCGAATGTACCCTAATCGTCGAAGGGCGACAAGAAACCTCGGATGTTTCTTTCGAAACGATTCAAAGCGAAATAATCAAAACGCTTGAAACCACGGAAAGCAGCCTGTCCGATTTGGCAAAAACAATCGCAGTAAAATACGGTGTGTCCAAAAACAAAATATACCAAAAGGCCTTGAAGATAAGGCAGGGGATGCAGAACGCAACACAAAACTCTAAGAAATCGAAACCTTAAAGAATATATTTATCACGAAAGCACGAAAGTACGAAAACACGAAATTAGTATATTATTTTGTGTTTTATTCAGGCCGGGATGCTGCGAGTGTGATTAACAAAAATAAAATCGTATATTTACATTTGAGGACGGTAACTTCTCGGTAATTTTGGGTTTAGAAAATTTCCGGGCTTCAGATTTAACAGATTAGTAATCAATTCGAATGAAAATAAATTCGATCGACAATCGACAATCGACAATCGACAATCAAACCATCTATCCGGTCATACTCGCGGTGCCGGAAAAAGACCGGCAACTGACCGGCAGGGAGAAGGTAGCCGGTTTAAGCCGCCATGCCAGGCAGGCGCTTGAAATATCAGCCCAAAAAAGCGGCATCGCTTTAATTGATCTGCAAAAGGATGAAAAGGGTGCGCCATTACCTTTTAATGGAAATTACTGGTCGGTGACGCATAAGCCCCAATATGTCGGTGGTGTTGTAGCAGCAAGCAGGATCGGGATCGATATCGAGAAAATCAGGCCCTGCTCAGAAGCGCTATTGAAAAAGATTGTCGATGACAGCGAATGGGGCCTTGCCGATACGGATCGATTCACCCTTTTTTTTCGCTACTGGACGTCAAAAGAATGTGTGCTGAAAGCTGTCGGCATCGGCATTCGGGATCTTGCGAAATGCCGCATTGCGCAGGTAGTCGACGATAATAATCTGGTCGTCAACTATGGTGGGAAGTTGTGGCACGTCGAACACACGTTTTTCGATGGCCATATTGCCTCCATTGTCAAAAACGGATATGATATACAGTGGACAATTCGGATGAATTCGTAAAAAGTCGAAATATCCATTTTAGGTGTTAGGTTATGATCGTTGCCGCCAGTCAGCCATATTTTGCTCCTTTTCCGGGTTTTTTTTACAAAGCTCATCTTGCCGACGTTCTGGTCCTTTTGGACGAGGTTCAATTCCCCCGGGGGACCACCTGGATAACCAGAAACCGTTTCAAAAACGACCAGGGCACCTTATGGATGACGATACCGGTAAAAAAGAAAGGGCTGGGACTTCAAAACATTAATGCGGTCAGGATTTATCATGAAGGCCATTGGGCGCGCAAACATCTGGCCAGCCTGAAAAATGCTTACGCGAGCGCCCCCTATTTCGCGGACCAAAAAAATTTTCTTAAAAAATTGTTTTCAGAAAAATTTGAAAAACTTATCGACTTGAACTTAGAGATTATCCGCTTTCTGATAAAATGCTTAAATATAGACACCAAGGTTGTCTTGCTTTCGGAGTTGGGGATTCAGGCCCGCGGGGATCAACTGCTTATCGACATATGCCGTGTCATGGGAGCATCCTGTTATCTGGCTCAGAGCCCGGCCCAAAAATATCTAAAACCGGATCTATTCCGGGAGGCGAAAATCGAGCTCGCATACTTTAAACCCCCGGTAATAATCTATCCTCAACTCTGGGGGAGCTTCATCCCCAATTTATCTGCTTTCGACCTTGTTTTCAACTGTGGCCCCAAGTCTTATGAACTTCTTATTGATGAAAGGAATATCGTATGAAGATAACATTTTATGGCGCTGTACGGGAAGTTACCGGCTCAATGCATCTGATATCAACGGGGACAGATAGAATCCTGCTGGATTGCGGCATGTTTCAGGGACGCCGCAAAGAGGCTGCTGAAAAGAACAGGTTGCTGCCTTTTGACCCGCAAACGATTACCAACATTGTGCTTTCCCATGCTCATATCGATCATTCGGGACGCATCCCTTTTTTGACCAAAAACAATTTTAACGGACAGACGTTTTGTGTCCGGGCAACAGCGGATGCCTGTGAATACCTTTTAATGGATTCCGCGCATATTCAGGAATCGGACGCCGACTATCTCAATTATAAAATGGTCAGAAATTTTTTGTCTTCCAAAACAATGCCCGACTCCGGAAACAAAAAGATTTCAAATACATCTAAAAACATTAAGAAACTTCTAAAAACCCAAGGCCATAAGCTTAACACCGAAAAAATCAACGAACTCATCGGCGAGCATCGGCTCGAGGGTGTCCAATCCCTTTATACTTCAGAAGATGCCGAAGCGGCGCTGGATTCTTTTAAAGGCTATCCCTACCGCCACCCGTTTGTCATCGGGGAAAATGCGACCTGTACGTTTTACGAGGCCGGGCATATCCTTGGATCAGCCGTTTCCTTGATAAAAGTCCGCGAAGACAACCGAACGCTGACGGTTTGCTACACCGGCGACCTTGGCAGATTCGACAAACCGATCATCAAAAATCCGGTGCTAAATTTCGAAGAGACCGACCGGGAAGGGGATTTGATGATTATGGAAAGCACTTATGGCGATCGCCTGCATGCGCCGGTAAAGGATTTAAAACCGCAGTTAAAAAAGGTTTTAACGGAAACTTTTGATAGAGGTGGAACCGTTATTATTCCGTCATTTGCCTTCGGCAGAACCCAGGAA
>JABMQM010000116.1 GCA_013203195.1 Desulfobacteraceae bacterium
CGTCAGAGTTGTCTGGCTTTTTTATTAATTCAGTGGAGCAAAGCGACTCCATAACTCTTGTCTGCCCCCGGCAGATTAGGCATTTTAGCTCACTTTAGGCACTTCTAACTTGTCCGGCTTGCAGGAGAGCAGCCCCTATCAGGATTAAACCAAAGCCGGGTCTTCTGTGCCCGGATCTTTACTTAAGCTTGCCGCCAGGTCGGCAAAATCCCGCCGGTTCGGTTTTAAGCCACTCTGATCTATGCTGTCCGGCCACTCATACAGCCTGTCCGGAATTTTAAAACGAGGAAGATGTTTTTCCAAAAAAGGGATGATCTCTTCCATCGCTATTTGCTGCTTTTGTCTTAGTTTGACAAAGGCAATCGGTCTGTGCCCGTATTTATCACTTTTAACCGGTACAACCATGACATCTTCAATAGCAGGCAACCGCGCTAAAACCCCTTCAATTTCTTCCGGTTGAATATTCTCCCCGCCGGAAATAAACATGTTATCCTTGCGTCCCGTGACGGTGAGATAGCCGTCTTGGTCGATGTCGCCCAGGTCGGCAGTTCCAAACCATCCGTCTGCATCAAAAGGTGTTATCAAAGCATCCTTTTCGACATACCCTTTAAAGCGGGTCTTTCCGCGAACAAGGATTTCGCTTTCCTTAGATATTTTAATTTCTCGATGCGTCAGAATGCGGCCGGATGTAAACAGCTTTTCCGGCGCATCGTCCAAAGCGGTAGTGGTTACTTGGGAAGCCATTTCAGTCAAACCGTAGGTGGTGTATAAATTCAGGCCTTTTTGCTTGGCCTGGATGATCAATTTTTGAGGAATAGAGCTTCCCCCCAGCAAAAAACTCCTCAGACAGGTTGCTGTTTTATCTGCAACGGTTTCTTCCAAGAGGTTTTTTAACTGGGTAGGTACCAGCGAAACATGGGTTACTTTGTGACGCTCGATTGCCTTGGCCGGCAGAGCATTTGCAGCCGGAACAACCACCGCCGCTCCGGATAATAGAGCGCGAAACAAGATGCCCATACCGCCGACATGGTATAGCGGAAGCGACAGCAGCCAGCGGTCACCCGGCCCCAGAGGCATATTTTGATTGGCACCCAGGGCGCTGTAATAATGATGGGCAAATGTATGTAACACCGCTTTGGGAACAGAGCTGCTTCCGGATGTGAACATAATGGCGGCATCCTGATCTAATTCGATTTCAGGCGGCCCGATAGTGTTCGCCGACATCTTCTGCTGGCTCAACAAGGACGACAGCTCAATAACTGTACCGTTATATAAATCTGAATTATGATGCAGGTCGGCAACAATTTTCGTACAGTCGATTTTATCCAGCATGGCCGCGATGGTCTTGCGTGGAAAACGCGGGCTGATGGGGCAGGCAACGGCACTGATTTGAAAGACGGCCATTAACAACAGGATATATTCGATAGAATTGTTTGCAACGATCCCCAGGCGATCTTCTCGTTCGATCCCCATTTGAGCTAAATTGCCGGCTGTTGCGTTAACCAGCCGGAAGAACTCTGCATACGTGATTGCCCTGTCATCCCCGATCAGGGCCGGATGATCACCATACTTTTCGGCGGTGCTCTGCAAGGGGAAAGGAATCCTTTTCACTAGTCCTCTATATAAACTTAGGTCTTAAAATTAGCATCAACCTTTTTATGGCACATTAAAGGCATCAACTCGCAGATACTGGATACTGGTTTCTGGATGCTTGATAAAAAAAATGCTGAAAAAATATCCAGTATCCAGCATCAGGCATCCAGCATCTCTTTGCCCCCGGCAACCGAATCAGGATAGTGGGAACCTGTCGGTTTAAAACTAAGCTTCGCTATGCGAATTCTTCTAAAAGTTCCATTTTGATGTTGTTCATCAGGCTGGCATCATCGGCAAGCACAATCTTTCCAGCCTGAACCCGCATGGGCGGTTCCAATAAATCGTCTGCCAGCCAATCAAGGGTGTCAAGTCCCGCCGGCGTGCGGCCGCCGTCTATCACCGCCGCCATGGAAGCCAGCGTGGCTATTCCCAGGGAGCTCTCAAACGCTGAACTGATTACCGGAGTTATGCCCTTGTCTTGGGCCGCCCGGGCAAAGCGCAGCGCCTGTTCAAATCCCAGAAGGGTCGGCTTGATAACAATGGCTTTTAAGGCAGGCCCCAGCGGCAAATCTGTGGGAGATATTTCCAGCACAGATTCATCGAGAGCCACCGGCAGGGGCGCCGAAGAATCTTTGATCAGTTTTTTTAATTGATCAAAGCTTTGCAGCGGCTCTTCAATATAGTCGACGTTAAACTGCACCGCACGCTGCATAAATTTCAGCGCGTCGTCAAGGTCCCAGGTGCGGTTGGCGTCGAGTCTTAAGAGGGTATCCTGACCGATTATGTTTCTGACACCGGCGACAATCTCGATATCTTCATCAAGGGATAATCGTCCCACTTTCAGCTTGAATGCTCGATATCCTTTTCCAAGCAGTGCAGTTGCCTTTGCTTCTATTTGCTCTTTGGTCCCACTTAAAAGTGCGTTGACGGCAACTTTTGCTGCCGCCTTGGCATCAAGCAATCGATGCAGCCCCAATTGTTTTGACACTGCCTGCATGTTGAGCACCGCCGATTCGAGACCGAATCTCACCGAGGCTGAGAGGTTAAATCCGCCCAACCAGTCTTCAAAGCCGCCGTTGAGCAGTTCAAGATTCGGCGGGATTGCACCTTTTGTTATTGCTGACGGCAGCAGTGCCAGTTCGCGGCCCGCCTGCTCTATGGTTTCCAGGCTGAAGCCGATTAGAGGTGATATTTCTCCCCAGCCGCAATTGCCGCTTTCATCGGATAGCCGCACAACGAATCCCTCCCGAAGCTTTAAGATGTTGTTTTTTAGCGCCAGGGGTCGGTTAAGTCTGAGTCGAAACCGATAGAGGGAAATTTCGGCGATTTTCATAAAATCCATCCAATGGAAAAGATCAGGCTGTAAAGCAGCAGCATTTTGCCGGTGGATTCAAGTACACGGTTTAATATGATTCCTTCGGAAGTAAACACTGTTTTGATAGACGGTATCGCCGCCAGCAAAACCACAGATGTCAGCAGGGGGTAAAGGTGCTTGTCGTTGTTAAGGACTAAAGCAAGCGGTATCAGACAGGCAATCGCAATCGATAGCAGGTATTCAACTTTTGAAAATGTAACGCCGAAACGTACTGCCAGGGTTTTTTTGCCGGCACGATGATCGCTTCGAACATCCCGCAAATTGTTTACCGTTAATATTGCCACGGAAAAGAGCCCGGGAGCCAGTCCGGATATAAGCACCGGCACAGAAATTTGCAGCGTTTGCACATAATAGGTCCCGCCGACGGCGACGGGTCCGAAAAAAATGATCACGAAAAGTTCCCCCAAACCGACATAACCCAGGGGATACGGTCCGGCGGTATACAGAATACCGCAAAGAATCGAGAGCACGCCGATAATAAAAAGGGGCAACCCTGCACGCCAGATGAGATACGCGCCCGGTACAGCCGCCAGGGCAAAAACCACTATAAAGGCCGCCTTCATCGTTGGCGGCGGCACCAGGCCGGCCTGAACGACCCGGGTGGGACCGAGGCGGTCGGTTGCGTCGGCGCCGGTATAGTAGTCAAAGTAATCGTTGGCAAAATTGGTGCCGATCTGGATTAAAACCGCCCCAAGCAGCGCTGCTAATGCCGACACAATGTGCAGCCCGTCGCTTTCAAACGCCATAGCCGAACCGATAACCACCGGTGCCACCGACGCCCACAGTGTTTTGGGCCGCGCCGCATCAATCCAAATTTTTAGATTTGATCGTTCCATTTAACGTAATAGTTCAGCCACAAAGCCACTAAGGCACTATGAACTCCGGGTGAACTTCGAAAAATCCGGCTTGCGCTTTTCAAGAAAAGCATTGCGTCCTTCCTGACCTTCCGCGGTCATGTAAAACAGCATGGTGGCATGGCCGGCAAGTTCCTGGAGCCCCGCCTGGCCGTCACAATCGGCATTCATCGCTGCTTTCAGACAGCGGATGGCGACAGGTGAGTTCGCCAGAATTTCCCGGCACCAACCGATGGTTTCCTCCTCCAGCCTTTCCAGGGGTACCACGGTATTCACCAGGCCCATCTCCAGCGCCTGCTGCGCAGTATATTGGCGGCAGAGAAACCATATCTCCCGCGCCTTTTTCTGGCCGACCACCCTGGCCAGATAGCTGGAACCGTAACCGGCGTCGAATGAACCGACCCGCGGGCCGGTCTGGCCGAAGACAGCGTTATCGGCGGCAATGGTCAAGTCGCACATCAAAGTCAGAATGTTTCCGCCGCCGATGGCATAGCCGGCGACCATGGCTATCACAGGCTTGGGGCAGGTGCGGATCCGGCGTTGAAATTGAAGCACATTCAAATGATGGTCGCCTTTTTCATCTTGATACCCGGCTTCGCCGCGCACTCTCTGGTCGCCTCCGGAGCAAAAGGCTTTGTCGCCTTCACCGGTCAGTACAACGACGCCGACGGAGTTATCGGCGCGGGCGTCTGCCAAAGCCTCGATCATCTCATTGACCGTCAAGGGACGAAAGGCATTGCGCACTTCGGGACGATTGATGGTTATTTTGGCGATCCCCTCGGCCTGGTGATACTTAATGTCGGTAAATTTTTTACTTTCAGTCCAATTTATAGTAGCCATATTTTATCCTTTCAAAAACAGGGCAACCTGTTTAACATACTCGGTTCTATTTTCAAAATGCACGTTGTGACCGGCATCTGCAATAATTTTAACTTGCGCCCGGCGACACCTTGCAGCCGCTGCATGGGCAATCTGTATATATTTAGCGTCCTTTTCACCAACGATGCAAAGCACGTCAGCGCTTATTTGGTCAAGCATCTCCCAGAGCGGCGGCTGAACACCGGCGCCCATCAGTTGCAATGACAGGCTTAACATGCCGGCATCGTTTTTTATTCTTGCTTGAATCATTTCCTGATACGGTTTGCTTGCTTTATCTACAGATGAAAATATAGGCTGACTATACCAGGTTTGCAAGAACTGGTTTAACGGCAGCGCTTCAAGTTGTCGGGCCATCTTGCGGTCATGTTTAACGCGCCCACGTCTTTCACGCTCTGTTTGTAAACCCGGCGAGGCGGATTCGATAATAATTTTCTCAAATCTTTCCGGGTAAAAAATCGCTAAATAGAAGGCCAGCCTACCCCCCATGGAATAAGACACCAGGTGACAAGTGCTAATATTGAGCGCATCAAGCCAAGCCATCAAATTGGCCGCACACTTTTCCATGCGGTAATCATCTTCATTTTGAACCACTGTTAGGCCATGCCCGGGCAAGTCCACGACAATACAGTAAAAATTGTCGCTCATAAGAGGGACTATGGCCTCCCATTCGTCGGTATTTCCCATAAATCCGTGCAGAAACAGCAAAGGGGGCTTTTCTTTATCGCCATACGTTGCGTAATGAAAACGCTTCATGAATTATACTTCACTTTTGATAAAGATGCGCATTGTGATTATAGCGGTTTTCAAAAATACGTTGGGGTTTCCGCCGCCGGATAATTTCGGTTAGATCGGCAAAAACTCACAAATAAAAGCGTGTAAAAGCGAACATTGCTATGGCCTTAAGTATACATTGCCGGGATATGAACTTCCTCCTTTAATGGGAGCATCTTTATGATGTTCGCTTTAACGCGCTCTAATTTGTTCAGACAGCTTCTCGACCTAAACGAAATCATCCGGCGCTTACTGAAAATTAGTAAAGTTAACGGTTCAATCTGAACATTATTATGATAATCGCTATATTTGTTCCAAATAGCTAAAGTTTTAATAATAAATTCCGATAATAAATATAGGAGGATTAACATAGAGAGGATAGAGAAATGCATTTAGTAGTTGGGGAAATAAAACATGCCGCCAATAATTCGTCTAAGAAAAGGAGTGCTTCTCCGGATGGTAAACCGGCACGCTCCAAGGAAAGACGCAAGAGCAGACATGATCGCCGAAAAAGCTCAAGAGATGGGGTTTTTGTATCATTTTCTTTTAAAAATGATCGGCGTGTTCTGCGTGCACGAAGACAAGCTCAATAAAATCGAGTTACGATTTTATGCGTCTGAGGCGAATTAACAAAACTCCTGCAGCCTCGCCACGGCGGGACCCCAGAGAGCTTCCAATCTGCCATTTCATTGATTTAATCGCAATTCCGGCCACAATCTTTGTGCTTATCCTACCTAATTGTATATAAAAATTAAAGATTTATTACAAGATGCCGATATACTTATTAAAGGTCTCTTGGGTGATCTGTATTGATTTGTTAAGGAGAAACGACATGGTACTGGGTACAATTGTGGGTGTGACACTTCTTTTTTATGTCTTTGTAGCAGCTTGCCTTTATCTAAAGCCCGAAATGTCGGAATTACCGGGTTGTGAAGAAGAGGGTTCCAAAAGTTCGGGAATGGAAACCCATACAATTTAGAATTTAGAATAAAACTCCCGGCAGTCCCGATTAGGGGAATCTTCGCTGCGCTACGACGAGTGCAGGGCGCTTCAAATTTCAATTCCTCCGTTTTTTAATTCCTCGATAAAGGCAGTATCGGCTGGTGCAAAATCGAATTGGTCAAGCTCGTGCGTAAATACCCACCTGATTTCTTCATGATCCAGTAATTTGAAATCACCTGTGTTCCAGGAAGTTCTAAAGGCCATCAAATCTATTGTGCCAAAATCGTAAGTATGTACATTAGAACCGAGATATTCTTCTACAGTAACATCGATATCAAACTCTTCCTTTAGTTCTCGCTTTAAACACTCTTCCGGTGTTTCATGCGGTTCAATTTTACCACCGGGTAGTTCCCACAAATTAGGCAGCCTTGCAGTTGATTTTCGTTTAGCTATCAGTAGCATTCCATCATGAACGAATATTGCTGCAGTTACTTTGATCATTCTTTTCTCCACTCAATAATAATTCCGTTTTTTCATATCATAAATATATAAGTTGTCAAGAATATTAAATATATTTACATTCTACAGCAGGTTAAGTCTTGACAAATGTTTTTATGTTTGTGAATATACAGCTTTCTTTCCAAGATAATGGATTTGTACGATAACTAAACAATTTATGAGGATATCTATTATGAAATGGTTTCTTTACGCCGTCAGTTTTCTTTGGATCTCAGTTGGATGTTGCATGATTCTTTATACAAGGGAAACAAGAAACGTTATGGAACGTTTTCTGCTACAGATTGATCGAAGGATCCTTTCTATCTTGCCGTTTATAGCGGGCATATTGTTTATATTGGCCGCATCCGCAAGTCGTAATCCATGGTTTATAAGATTCCTCGGATTCATGGGTGTTGCTAAAGGGGTATTTATATTTTTTGATCCTAACAACTTATACGATCGGGTCAATAACTGGCATTTAAATTCAATATCAGATCAAACCCGTAGATTCTGGGGTATTATTGTGCTGGTTCTTGGGACGGCCGTCCTATCCTGGATTCTGTAAACTCCAAGGAGTTACCCGCCACGACACTCGAAAAGGCAGATAGCATCTGTTCTATTTATTGTAGCGCAGCGAAAATCCTGCAAAACGGGGTGGTGGAGAGCTTAATTAGCTAAACGCATTTTTACATAGTCTTTGGCGTGACTGACAGCCTCTGTGATCTCTTTTGATTGGGGCAGTATCGCTTCTATTCTTTCAATTATATTGCGGCTTTGAACAAACTGAATTGAAGGGACAAAATTAAGATCATAAACCCAGCCTATTTGAAGAAGTTTAAAATCGTTTAAGGTTTTCATATCTTTCGTCGAAGCCATATTTTGACTGTGAAGCGCTTCAATAAACTCGTTTGAATATTCCGGTTCGTCCGGCAGATCCAGCACAAAAACATTGTTCTGCCGATTGTTTTTTTCATGGAAAAATTCCAAGAATAATTTCCAGATATCAAGCTTGTCCGCGTCACGAATAAGGCGGATAAAATGAAGCGTTCTCTCATCCTCACCAGAAGGAAGTTTTAAGGAATTATGATAATTAACAGCCTTGATGATTAACGCCTTTTCAGCTTTTGAACATATTGAAAGTACCTTATGCGTGACCATCTCCCGCAGGCCGATTCTTGCATGGTTTTCTGAGATCATGTCATTAAAAGTGCCATATTTTTTAAATTGCTTAAATCTTCCAAGGTCATGAAACAGGGCCGTAGTTTCAGCGATTATTAAATCATGTTTTGACATGTCCAGCTTTTCGCCGATCATGACAATATTATCACATACCCGCATTGTATGCCCTTTTTTGACATTTAACGCAAAGTTGTAGTCATAATCATCTGTATAAAAAGCGGACACATAGTCGGCAAACCATTTTTTTAAGTTTTTGAGGTCATTTTTGTTCATAAATATTTTCTTCCAATCAGGGAGCATCTTTATATCAAAGGCAAAAGCGCGTCAAATAAAAATAACTATATTAATCTTCTTTATGAATCGAAGTTTACGATTCTTTGCCCAATCTTCCGTCTTCCCAATAGCGACGACGTGACAAGCTGTGTTATGCTCAAAAAATAATCCTCGGAATAATACACATATGCCTGCCGAAGATCCCGAGCCATTTTCGGGGCGGTTCTTTTTTTCGCATGCCTTCCGTCTTCGCCTAGGGGCTACGCCGGACAAGTGATATTGAACAATCCGCCAAGGCGGGACTGGATGGACACTAAGTAGTTCTTGAGGGAGTACGGAAAAACCCCTTTAGATAGGGTTAGTCGCAGAGCTCAAACAGTGCCGCCGCTCCCATACCTCCACCGATGCACATGGACTCAATGCCGTATTTTATGCCGCGTTCCTTCATGTTGGCCAGCAGCGTCGCGCACAGTTTGGCGCCGGTGCACCCCAGCGGATGCCCCAGGGCGATGGCCCCACCGTGTATATTGACTTTTTCCATGTCAATACCAAGTTCATTGATGCAGTAAACCGCCTGGGAAGCAAAGGCCTCGTTGATTTCAAACAGGCCGATATCGGCAAGATCCATACCGGCAAGCTGTAAAAGCTTGGGGATGGCCAAGAGCGGTCCGATGCCCATTTCATCGGCCTTGCAGCCTACCGTAGTATAGTATTTCAGTTTGGCGATAGGCGTTAATCCTAATTCTTCGACCTTGGCGGAATTCATAATAATGGTGGCCGCCGCCCCGTCGGTGGTCTGGGACGAATTCCCGGCCGTGACTGATCCGCCGGCCGCAAACACCGGATTCAG
>JABMQM010000117.1 GCA_013203195.1 Desulfobacteraceae bacterium
GATTTATTTGTAATTTGGTGCTTGGAATTTGTGATTTTAGACACAAAACTCCAAGGCAGAGCCATAGATCTCTGACCTGGCCAAGAGGACAAGGTTTTTCAGGACATAATAAAATGAATTCTTTACTTGGTCATCAGATGCCCGACCGCCTGCTCCAACCCATCCAGGGTGAGTTCAAACATGGGAAAAATCTCTCGGATAGAGACGATAGTGCGGGTGTACTCCCACGTTTGCGAAGATATGGGATTCAACCAGACACAATGGGGAAAGGTTTGCGCTAAAAATTTGAGCTGTTCGATGCTGGCCTTGCCGCTGCGTTCGTCCACATAAATCGACCCGTCCGCAGCCATCAATTCATAGGGGGCCATGCTGGCATCACCCAAAAAAATCAGACGGGTTTCAGGATCAGAGGTTGCAAAATCCCTAACTTTTTTGGGTTTCCGGATTCTGGTGGAATCCTCCCAGAGGACGTCGTAAACGGTGTTGTGGAAATAATAGGTTTTCAGGTCCTTGAATTGATCCCGGGCATAATCAAAAAGGGTCTGCACAACCGGTATGTGAGGGTCCATGGACCAGCCGCCGTTATCGATGGCCAGAATCACCTTGAGGCGGTCTTTTAAACTTCTGGTAAAAATAATATCGATTTCCCCTGCGTTTTTCATGGTCTGGTAAACGGTTTCGTCGATGTCTACCCGGTCCAGGGGACCGACGGGAATCAAGTATCGCAGCCGCTTCAAGGCTTCTCCGATCATATCCTGGGTAAGGGGACCCCGCCGGGAATAATTCTTATACCTTCTTTCCAGGGCGACTTTAACAGCCGACTTATTGCGGGACACGCCCCCCACGCGCATTCCCTCCGGATGATGCCCGGAATGCCCCACCGGAGAAGTCCCGCCGGTACCGATCCATGTCCTGCCCCCATAATGACGCTTTTGCTGATCCTTAAGACGTGCTTTAAAGTACTCGATCAGCTCTTCGGGCGTCAGTTGACTCAGCTCCGATTCGTCCATGTCAAGGGCGTCGGCAAGGGCCTTGGGGTCTTTGAGCCATTCATCCAGCATGGCTCTGGCAATTTCATCGAGTTCAATTTCGTCATATTCGGGCAGTTCAGCTCCTTCAAAACGATGAGCAAAGACCTGGTCATAGCTATCAAAATAGCGCTCGCTTTTGACAAGAATCGCCCGTGCGGATGTATAGAACTCATCCACTGAATTGATCAGCCCCATGTTCAGTGCTTTTTGCAAGGTCAGGAACGAAGTCGGACTGACCGGTATCCCGGCATTTCTCAAACTGTAGAAAAAATCAATGAACATAGACTCACTTCGTTCGCAGCGTTAGGAGCGCTGCGCTTAAAGATCGCTGCGCTAGAGGATATTTCGGCTACCGGTCGCCGCTACGACCCTCTCATGATCCTGGCTCTTTTTGAACAAAACTCCCAAAAAGGGGATGTCGCCTTTGCCCAGCCTTTGGGGCTTAAAGTCAGAATCGTTTTCTAAGGCCCGAATCCAGTTGAGCAGTTCCCGGGTTGCCGGTCTCTTTTCAATGGCTTCGATTTCCCTCAATCTATAAAATGCTGCAATGGCATTCTCCATCAGATTCGAGTCGATGTCCGGAAAATGAACCGTAACTATCTTTCGCATCATTTTCGGATCCGGAAAGGCGATGTGATGGAAATTGCACCGGCCCAGAAAGGGATCCGACAGGTCTTTTTTGGCATTGGAAGTAATCACGATTACCGGACGATGCTCGGCCTTCATAGTCTTGTCAATCTCAATGATGTCAAATTCCATCTGGTCCAGGACGTCCAGCATATCATCCTGAAAATCGGTATCCGCCTTGTCGATCTCATCGATCAAAAGAACGGTCCTGGTTTCCGCTGTAAAGGCCTGACCTATCTTCCCCATCTTGATATACTCTTCGATATTACTGACATCCCTGCTGGAATCACCAAACCGGCTGTCATTAAGACGGGTCAGGGTGTCATACTGATAAAGCGTGTCCACCAGCTTCATGCTTGACTTTACATTCAGCACAATCAGGGGCATTCGCAGGCTCTCGGCAATGGCATGGGCCAGCATGGTTTTGCCGGTACCCGGTTCACCTTTTAAAAGCAGCGGCATTTCGAGGGCCATGGAAACGTTGACGATGCTGGCCAGCTCATCATCGAGTATGTACCGGGAAGCTCCTGAAAATTTTTGATTTGGAGAGTTGTCAACCATTTAAGTACCTCATAAGAACTTATAGATAATCACGAAAACACGAAATCTTGAAAGCACGAAATAATATTATATTTTTCGTGTTTTCGTATCTTCGTGCTTTCGTGATAAGTTTATATTTTATCTTAGATTTATCCTTGTTCGGTTTGCTTAGTCCTGATTGCGTATTGTTTCCGACACTTTCTTTGTCAACATAAGCACCTTTGTTGCCAGATCAAGACTCAGAGAACCCCCCCCGCAACTCGGAGTGATCAGAGACTGGGCCAGTATCTTGGACGGTTCAATGCCAAGGGCCGCGACCGCCTGAACCTGGTCCTGCCAAGCCGCCGCCAAAGAATCGACGCTCTCTTTTGCTATGTCATCAGGATTCGAGGTCGGTACGATTCCCCAGGCCAGGATGCCGCCGGATTCCATAAACTTCTTAATATGATCCGGATAAAGGATGAACTTGTCAAAATAGGAATAGGCATCAAAACTGACAATATCGGTGCGCGAATCCAATATCACGGACCAGTCGGAATTGGCGCAAACATGGATACCTGCAAGACCTCCTTCGTCATGAACGGCACCAATCACTTCGTCCAGACAGGCCGCGACCTCTTCACGTGACATACCGATAAAAGCAGATGACCCAAAACCGGCCAGAGCAGGCTCATCTAAAAACACGATTACCGGGAGTTTGAATTTTGAAAGCATCCTGACCTGCCATCTGGCTTTCAGAGCCAGAAGCTTCACGGCCGCATCTCGCACCTGCTCGTTATAAAAAATGGCCTTACAGTTCTGATCGGTCACTCCCAACCCGAAGGTTATGGGGCCGGTTATTTGACCTTTGAGTGCTGCCGGGGTGTCGTCAAAAGTTTCGATCCTGTCCAAAAACGTAAAAAAACCCCTGGCAGTAGCGGCGGTCAGAGTAAAGCGGGAATCTTCAAGCTCCTTCTCCCCTTCTGTCACCGCCATATACTCCTCGTAGAAAGATAGAAGTTGATTATCGAAATCATCAACTGCCGTATCGATAAAGGACTTGTCGTTTACGGTTACAAGCCCGGGAAATCCCGGCAGAAACTGAGCTGTCATCCCCTCCTGTTTATAAACCGGAAGCTGAATCCACAACGGGATTTGGGGCGTGTGCTCCAACATAAGGTTGACGGCTTCATCATGGTCATCCATGGGAAGGCTTCCGATCAGTACCGGAAGACCGTTTGGCTGAAATTTTTCCATCACTCAAGATCCTTTCGTTATGTTCTGTCGCTATTTGAAACGATCAGTTTAGGTAAGATTATCATACATTATAATGCATTACAAGCCTTTCCCCGCATCTTTAATGAACATTTTCTTGCATTATTGAAACACTTTAAGAATCTACTTTAACGTTTTTAGAAGGTGCGGTCTAATAGATTGACACTCAAATTACCTGGTGTTATATAACAAATTTGCCGGGGATTCTATCTTTTCAAGCAAAAAAGGCCTATCGTGACTAACGTTATCCATTTTAACAATAAACTGCAGCACTCCAGAGACAAAAAAGCTGCAATAAATCGAAAACGCAAGCTTTTGGCTGTTCAGAAGGTTTTTCAGTGCGCCCACTGTGCCTTCAAGTGTGAGAAGTGCGGCACACAGATTGATCCGGATGAACGTGATAATATATCTGAAAAGGACAATGTCAGAGTCCCCTACCGTTTTTGTGAGGGCTGCAGCGAAGAATATATCGATTACATCGAACGCCTGCATGGAAGGGGCGATCCAAACTGCTATTGGCATAACGAAGTCTGGCTTGAAGCCTGGCGGAGATGGATCGATTATCAGGGTATCATTGACCGCTATTTAAAATCAAAAGAGTTTGTACAGCTTTTGAAAGAACTCAAAGAGACCAGATCCGATTAATAGGAGGACAATATGTTTGGAATTGGAATGCCGGAACTTATTATCATTCTTGTAATTATTCTGATAATTTTTGGAGCCGGCAGGCTCCCGGAAATAGGAGCGGGTATGGGCAAAGCCATCAAGAATTTCAAGGGCGCCACATCCGGACCTGACAAAAAAGAGACTCAAAAACTTGACGAAAAGTTTGAAGAAAAACTTGGAGAATAAAATCGTAATTTCTTGATTTAATTTCCGCGCTGAATACAGCGCGGAAATTAAATTTAAAAAGGAATATCATCATCCTCTCTGTCCGAAAGTGGCGGCCCCGAGTATTCCGGAGTATGTTCAGGTTCAGGCGGCCTGGATGCATCCGCGGAACTTCTGGACCCAAGCATCTTCATTTCGTTTGCAACAATGTCAGTGCTGTATCTTTTAACACCGTCTTTTTCCCATGAACTGGTCTGCAGTCGACCTTCAATGTATACTTGTCTTCCTTTGGAAAGATACTCACCGCATATTTCTCCTAATCTCCCGAAAGCAGTGATTCGATGCCACTCCGTCCGCTCTTGCATCTCCCCGCTATTTTTATCTTTCCATCTCTCGGAAGTTGCTATACTGAATTTTGCAACCGCCATGCCGCTCGGTGTATAGCTTACTTCCGGATCTCTGCCAAGGTTGCCCACTAAAATTACCTTGTTAATCATCGAATACCCCCTCTCGTTCAGCTAATGTTCGTTTGCAAATAGATACATAAAAATAACCGTATTGTCAAACAACTCTGTTATCCCTGGCGGTCATGCAATAAGTCGTAAAAGAGGCTTTTTTTACGAAAGTATTTTTTATTTGTTTTTTAATATCGAAAGCTTTCGCAGAACCCGGCCGCCCGCGGTCTCGGTCGCACGCAGGGCTCCATGGGGACAAATTTCTATACAGCAGTAACAGCGGATACACCCGTCATAATCAAAATCGATGGTTTCTGCCTCTTGACTGATGGCCTTTGCCGGGCAATATTTCCGGCACTCCCCGCATAATGTACAAAGGAGGTCGTCGACTTCCGGCCTCTGGAGCAAATGCTTGCGCATGAATCTTTGAAGCGGTTTAGGCCCCATGGTGAGCGGTGCTGTATCCGGCAGCTTGAAATTTTGAACAATATTAAAGTCTCCGCTGATATAAACCGCATCGCCGGCCAACCCTAAAATCTTGGCCGCCTTATGCGTGGGAAGTTCATCCGCATTTACACCTAATACGCTGCAGATTGCCGTGTCAACGGCGCAAGCATCTCTGCCGCCGGCAAGTATTCCCAAATGCCGCGGGATACCGCTTTTCCCAGGCCCCTGCCCTTCGAGGGCCAAGATGCCGTCGACAATGGTAATCGCCGGGTTTACAGCCCGACAAATCTGTACCAGCAGCCTGGCGAACATATCCCTGTCCACCCCGCTTCTGAGATGCCACTTCGGTTTCCTTAAACCGACGATGCAGCCGAAAAGATTCTTGACCCCCAGCGTAAGGAACATTCCCGTATGGGTTTTTAGTTTGGGCAGGTTGATGACGACATCCGCCTCAACCGCTTCCCTGGCAATTTCGATACGCCCGAAAGGCTTACCGATATCTACTTTTACCGATTTTTCAAATGCTTTAAAATCAACATCCAGATCTTTAAGTGCTTGATAATATCCGCCCTCTTTCATTATTTTTTCGAACGATCCCGTGGCCGGACTGTCTGCAATCAGAGGACGGGCACCTTTGCTCAGCACATATTCGGCCACAGCCCTGACAACATGGGGGTGCGTGAGGATAGCGGTTTCAGGCTTGGCGGGTAAAAGCAAGTTTGGTTTGATTAGTACCCGGGATTGCTCTGGGACCAGACCTTCTCCCATGGCGTCAATCATTTCAAAGATTATCGGCTTTAGCGTTTTATAATCGTATGCAGCAGTTTTGGTAAAAACTTTAGTCATTGCCAGGGACAAATATTACCATTAACCGGTTTTTTCAAGTTGTTTTATAATTTGGCAGCCACGCCCAAAATTCCCATTTTTCTTAATTCAAAAGCATGCTTGAGGATTAAGCTCTTATTATCCAGTCCTTTGCGCAGATCATAGCTGGAAAAACGATCGTGTTCAGGATGCAAAAGGATATGTTTAGTGATAACGTTTTGATAAAGCTCCGGGTAAAGCTCTTCGAAATAATAGAGACCGCCGGTTTTTAAAACCCTGGATATTTCTGCAAGAGAGCTGCGCCAATCCGGAACATGATGTAAAAAGCCGAATCCAAAAATTGCATCTAAGCTGTCCGCCTGAAAGGGGAGCCCAGCGGCATCCCCCACAGACAGAGATATCTTTTTCAGTTCAACCCCGCCGAGATATTGCTTGGCCTTTACAATCATCTTGATGTCCAGGTCCTGGACATGCAGACCGGCGGGCTGAAATGTTCTGAGGATGAGTTTCGCGCCGGCTCCGCGGCCGCAGCCCATTTCCAGAACTGTTTTCCCCGGCGCCAGCGGCATCATGCGTTTAAACCATGCTATTTCGATCTGCTGTTGGAAAACCCTTAGCGGGTTGTTGACCACCCAGCGCTCAGCCCAATTCAGTTTCATGTTTTTACAGCCGTATGGATAACAGCGATGCCGTTAGTGAGGTTGCGGGTTGTTACCTGTGAAAAACCCACCTGTTCTAACATGGCCGTCAACTCACCGGGCAGGACGAACATGCGTATCGATTCGACAAGATGCATATAGGCCTTGCGGGACCCCACAATAACTCCGCCAAGCAAGGGCATGACATGAAAAGAATAGATATCATAAAGCTGCCGGAACAGGGGCGCTGTCGGTTTTGAAAATTCCAGGCACATTATTTTGCCCCCGGGCTTCAGTATGCGATACATCTCCTTAAACCCTTGATCCATACGGGGTACATTACGGATTCCGAAACCTACCATGGCGGCTGCAAAAGATTTATCCGCAAAAGAAATGTGTTCCGCATCTCCTATCACAAATCTGATATGTTTTCCGGATGCACCGCCGTTTACTTTATGCCGGCCTATATCGATCATGGACCGGTTGATATCATATACGATCACCTGACCGCCCGGCCCCACAACTCTGTGGGCCAAAAGAGCCAGATCGCCGGTACCGCCGCATACATCCAGAACCCGGTCCCCTGGATTCAACTCCAGCATCTTGACGGCCGTATGCTTCCACAAGTGATGAATTCCGAAACTCAACAGCGTGTTCATCAGATCGTATCTGCGGGCAACCTTATTGAAATGCCGCAAAACATATCGGGCTTTTTCATCCATAGATACTTCCCGATATCCCAGGTAGGTCGTTTCCCGGCGGCTTTGATGCTCACTGAGTCGATTAAGACCGTCATCTTGATCGAGCCATTTTGATTCTTTCATCATCATTTTATCGGCAAACCGGATTCTTGAAATAGGGGTTTTAAGTAAGCGAGGCTTTCCCGGCCGGCAAACTCGGGAACATCTTCATACGGATAAAGCTCCAAACTAATATCGCCTTGATATTTGAGTCTTACCATGGCCCTGAAGGTATCAAGGAATTTAACGGCCCCTAAACCTGGAATCAGATGGTTGTGAACTCTACTTGCAGCAATATCTTCCAGATGAACGTGCCCCACCCATTCAAAAAGTTCTTCAAAGACCGCTGAAGGGTCTTCGCCGGCACAGAAAAAGTGTCCTATATCAAAATTTAATCCCACTGCGGCTGACTTGACATCCTTAATAAAAGACTTGAACTCCACTGAGTTCTCAATCAACAGATCCGGCTCGGGTTCAACCAGTATTTTTACTCCCAGCTCTTCCGCCAGCGGTATTACCCTTTCCAGGCCCCGGTGAAACAGAGACATCGCCCCATCCCTCGACATACTGCCTAAAGGCCCCCCGGGAGGAACGGATATGTTTTTGCATCCCAGTGTGTCTGCAATTTTCAGGCTTTCAATGGTATGCTGGATGCGGATTTCACGTCTTTCCTTTTGGGGTTCAATCCAGGAAGGTAGGTAGGTATCCCCGACAGCAAAAAGCGTAAAGCTGTTTAGGTTGGTCACTTTCAGGTTGTGTTGCGTAAGGATCTTTTTGAGCCGAGCCATCTTTTCCGCATCAAAGTCCGGAGGGTAAAGATGGGGGCGATCGCACATGATTTCAACACCATGGAAACCCAAACCGGCTATTTTTTCCAGCGATTCGGAAAGTGTGAATTTAACAAATGCATTGGTGCTGTATCCGAAAATCATGATGCATCCTTAGTATTAAGTTAAGAGTGCCGAAACATTACATTCACAAAAACTCTTGTTACTGGTCATTAGAGCGCTTCGCTGGAGGAGCACTTCGTTTGAGGCACTTTTCATCACATTCTTTTTCAAGTTTGCCAAGACTCAAGACCTGATCTTCAAAGTGCACGGGAGGATTTTCCCCGACCGGTTTCTTGAAATAAAACCCCAGTTCCGGAATCGGGCCGCAGCGTCCCGCCATCTGCAAAACCGCCATCCAGCGGGCCAAATCCACAACCATTGGAGCGGCCAGAATCGAATCACGGCCCTGAAAGTTTACTCGGATACTCATGGGTAGCCCAAACAGGCCCTGAAAATCGATGACATCCCAGGCTTCCTTGGCGTCGCCACGGGGCGGATAATAATCGATATGGATCTTGTGAGCAGGCGCGTCATACCTCTGGCCCACGGAATATCCCAAAATTTCTTCCAGCAGTCCGGTTTTGTTGGCCACCTTTGCGGCAGCCCGTCCGGGATCCATGAGATTTTTTCCATCGGTATTTCCCAGAATATTGAGGCTGTACCATCCGTCTACAATTAAATTGCGGGCTTTTAAGGCCGAGGCCAGGACTACTTTAAGATAGGTTTGCCCGGTTTTGCCGTCGCATCCGGATATGGGAACGTTCTGTTTGACCGCTTCTTGAACAACCACCGGGACTTCTAAATGGTTGGGCGTGAAATTGACTACCGGGATTCCTGAAAGGATGGCCGCCAGGACATAGGCCAAATCCGGCAAGTCCACAGGGTCTATTTGCGAACGTAGTTCAGACAGGCTTTTAAAGCGTGCAAGATCTTGCTGTGCACTGGCAGGCAGCAGGTTAATCAGAACCGGCCGGGAATCGGGATACTGCTTTTTGAAAACCCGGATGTCCTTTATCAGTTGCTCGATCTGGCCGTTAAGATCAAGATCCGCAGACGGAACCTCGAATATGGAAGTATGTTCGAGATCGGCCTGGTATGGTCTCCAGAGATTTTCAGGAAGCACTCCGTATTTTTTAACACAACCGGTAAGTTCTGCAGGTTGACTATCCCAGCCTGTCATATAGATCGCCTGTGGAGGACCCAGATAGGGAAAACTATTGCCCGTTGTCAGACTGGATAAAACCGCCTCAGGATGCTTTCGCATCATGGCGACAGCGACTGCCACGGTAGATGCAACCGTTCCTTTGGCTCCGGCGATCATTAACAAAAGGGGACGAGGTTTCAAATTATGCGCATTTATCATAGGCCTCTTTACATTTACGGTTTTTTCGGTTTCTGATCATTACCCCACAGGGGACTGCCGCCAAAGCGATCAAACCACCATTCCTCAACGGAAACATATCTGCTGACCTCTTCTTTGGAAAAAGAGAATTTATAGTTTCTGCAATAATCGTTAATGAGCCTGTAGGCAGCAATAATCCTGGCTGTCATTTCTTGGCATCTTTCTTTATCGCCCTCACAGCGGTCCGGATGCCATTTTTGGACGAGGGCCCTGTAGTTCGCCTTGATTTCTTCCATGGTTGCGTGTTGGGGCAGTTCCAGCAACTTCCTGGCCGCATTAATTTCCTGAAACATGTTCATTCAGACCTCGAAAATAACGGCAGATTAAGGGAAATGTTTGTCCAAAATGCTCCGTTTCTAATCAAAGAACTGGGTTCAAAGGTTCAGAGGTTGATCCCCTCCTTACAACGGATTTTGCAGTTTATCGCCTAACATAAATGAACATTATTAATAATGCAATATTTTGTGACAATTCAGGGATACTGGATACAGGATACAGGATGCATGATAGATGATTCATGAAACTGCTTACTGATAACTGATCACTGGTTGCGAGTTGCGAGTTCTGGAATTGTGGGTTCGGGGGTTCAGGGTTCGGGGGTTCGGGGTTCAGGGTTCGGGGTTGCTGGTTACTGATCACTGGTTACTGATCACTGGATACTGGTCACTTGTTACTGATAACTGATCACGGGATACTGGTTGCTGGTTACTGATAACTGGTCACTACTCACTGATAACTGATCACCGATAACTGGTCCCTAACCCCCGCATTGCGGAGGTTAGAGATCAGAGGTTATGCTGAATAGCTATATTAAGCGGCGCAGCCGCGGTTCATAAAATCGCGCAGCGATTTTATTTCTGTGTCCAGGATTTTATCTGTACTCGATTTCCCGACAGACTGACATCTATGCCGTCCAGGCCCCCGCCGGTAGTGTTTACAAACAATGTATTTTTTAACAGTACCGGGTTTGAAGCCTGACCGTCGCCGACCGAAATGCCGGCCACATTATGCGTGTTGCCGGCAGCATCAGTGACCACGTCATTTTCATCGATAACACCGTCCTCGTTCACGTCAAATACAGGCGATCCCGGTGCCTGTCCGGTGCTAAGGTCTAAAGCAAAGATATAAGAATCTCCGTTGCCGGCACACACGTTTTGATCGGGAATAAAGGTGGAAAAAAAGACGATATTGCCTACTACTAAAGGCTTTTCAATAACCCGCTCACTGCCGATCATGCCGGAGGATGTGTTGTCCAGCGATACGGCCCATGAAAGATTGGAAGGATTGGTTCCGCTGATATATCTGAATACCTCGCCGCTGACCGCATCGGTCACATATCCTGCCGTCAGGGATACAAGATCACTCAGATTATTCTCGGTTGTGGAACCTGAAGAGTCATGGATGCCAAAGAAGTACTGCTGATACATATTGGTCTTGTCTGTCTGGGATTCGTACCTGCCGGTGCCGAAAAGAACCCAGATATATCCATCGCCGTAAGCATAGTCCGCCTGAGCCCTGATGGGGTGCACATCCGGCGACGTCAACCTAGGGTAAAAATCAAACAGCTTTGAAACCGACGGGTTCTCACCCTTGCCGATGCCGGCAATGCGGTACATGGTTCCGTACAGGTTCCCCGCGTAAATTTGATCGTAAATACCGTTAGCGGTAAAATCGACGACCAGCGGGGAGGCCGGCGCGTCATTTTTAAGACTGTCAATAATGGTGCCGTTCACCAAAGCGTCGCCGGGACTTGGATTCTGACCTGTCAGGATTTCATTGTTAACAAACGTTCCGGTGACATTTTGAAGTTCGAAGACCCCGGCAGCTTGATCAATTGCAACAATCGTCGCTGTAGCCCCGGAAGTCCCTCCTTCAATATCCTCACCCACTATAAAGTCGGTGACAACCGTATCAAAACCCAGGTAGTACTTGTCGAAAAACTTGATTCTGTTGATATCACTGGTGCCGTCATTCCACAGGGCCAACCCGTCCTGGGCCACAATACCGTAAAGATAAGACTCTTTGTTGGCCTGGTTGCTGGCGGAATAGCCTGATCCGAAGAATACCGCCCAGGCTGCCGTTGCCGAGCTATCCAACACCCTTTTGATGTTGGGATCATTCCATGTCTGCCCCAGTTCGGTATCGGTAAACTCCCACAAAAATTTACTCTGTATAGCAGCATCTAAATCATCAAACGCCTTGCCGTAGGTTACATCCAAGGCAAAATACGCCTCACCGCCTTCTCCCTCGCCAACAACCAGGATCGACTTCCACGTGGATGCCGTTGTATCATAGATATCCGCCGCCTTAGGTGAACCGTCCACAAAATACTGATGGCAGTATCCAGCGTCGCACATGTCATATGCGGAATTGCCGGTGGCCAGCATCAATTTTGCCTGGAGATTTTCAGGCACAAAGGCCCATTTTTCTGCACCGGTTGCAAGATCAAAGGCGTGCAGCGCGCCGTCATTGGCCCCGATGTAGATCATGGCATCCCGCGACATACCGTCTTTCCAGGCTTCATAACCGTCAAAGGTGTAATTAAAGGGCGGGGTGCCGACCACAACCGGAGTTGAGTTGATAATGTCCCCGATGTCCTTGCACAACCAGTTGTCACCGGCCAGCAGAGCATCCGTATATTCAACCACGGCACTGCTGCTTATGGTAAACACGCTGCGGCTCACAGGTATTTCACTGCCGGCGCTCCATACTACATTGTCCCAGTCGCCGTCGGAAGCCTGGGTCACGGCCTGCAGATCGCCGGTCCAGTCCGAAGCATCGAAATTGGCAAGCAGCACGGTATCGCCCAGATCAGCCGAAGTTGTGGGTGCCGGTGAAGACCCGTAGAATATATTATCCAGGATCGTTTCTCTTATGGTTGAAAAGGCATCCACCAGTTCCTGCTTATTGTTGGCTAAAAACGGCACACCCACGCCCCCCGTTTCACTGTGCAGGGCGTATAAATCGTCGGTTTCGGAATCATCTCCCCGATCGTTGGCCTCTTTGGCCATTTCGTTGATCTGGGTAGCGTTATCGATGCCAAAACCGACGGCAACAGACGATATGTCGTTATCGGCCAGGGCATTGGTCTCCGTGTTGATGGTGGCAACGCTGGAGCCGTAATACCCCTCGCCGTCGGTCACGTCGATCAGGAACATGGGCTGACAAGCAGCCTGGGTAAAGGTGTCGCCGCCCTCATCGGCTTTAGTGCCCGTAAAATACTTTCTGGCAGCAATCAGCGAATCCATAAACGGCGTTCCGCTGTGAGCCACCGTACCGGTAATTGCCGCCTGAAGGGCGATTTGCTGGGCATCGGTATGATCTTTAGTTCCGACGTGAATTTTGGTGTAGTTATCGACCGCCAGATAGCCGTCGCCCGTTGCGCCGGACCAGGTTCCGTAGCCCCAGGAAATGCTCCGGTCCGTTACCAGATCGCTGATGGCGTCTTTTCCGATATCGATTCTGGATTGCTGGGTCACTCCTCCCCATGCTGCCAGTGCCGGTGTTGTCGAGGCGTTCCAGGCCACCGATGCCACCGATGCCGCCGTTGTGGTTCGGGCGGAAATATTGCTGGCCGTCGCCGCAAATGTGGGTGGATTGTCGGCATTTTCACCGTCGATGGTCAGGGAGGTGACCCCACTCTGGGATTCGTCAATTTCAAACTTTAGATACGCATTGGTTATGGTAGCCCCCTGCGGGATGACTACATTCTGGAAACGCATACCCACGGTCTGGACACTGCTTTCAGTCACAAGCTCCAGATCGGTGCTGGTGTATCCCACAGTCCCGGTGCTGCTCTCTTCGGCATCGTCCGTTGACTGCGACACCCTGTAATCAGTACCACCGGCAGTGCCGCCGGTATATTCCACGTGCAGCAGGGGGGCCTCGCCGCTGGAGCCGTCATAGGATTTCGCGGTTCGGTGACCGCTGCCGGTAATAATAAACGCCATGGCATTGCCGGACACCCAGGACAACCGGTTGACGATCGCCTGAACAATCGTTTTCAATTCAGGTGTTTGCGGAGAGACACCCGGAGAAATGTTCATCATAGAGGTCATACTGCTGGATACGTCCAACAGTACCAGGATGGCCGGGCTTACCAGGTTCTCCGTGTATACCGGTACATTACCGCAACTTGTACCTGCCGGCAGGGCCAGAATCGTCACGCTGACGCTAATCTCCCAGGGGCTGTTGGGCGCATTGGAATCTGTAATCGTAATGGTCCCCCCATAGGTACCCACACTAAGCGCTGAAGTGCTGTAAGTAACTGTAATCGTTTCCGAGGCCCCGGAAGCCAAGGTTCCGCTTCCCGCAGACAAGGTTGCCCAGGCGACATTGTCAGTTACGGTATAACTCATGGAGGCCGCACCGGTATTTGTAATCGTAAAAGTAGCCGTAGTAGCATCATTTCCATAGTAGCAGGAAGCTCCCAGTGCAGGGCTGTCTGTTGAAATGTAAGGAACAGGATCCAGAGAATATTCAATGTGCAGCGCGGGAGGTGTCAGGGTAGCGTGATCGTAGGAGGCAGCCACCCGCTTGCCCGAACCCGTGATGATGAACGCCATGGCATTGCCGCTGGCCCAGCCGGCACTGCCCACAATCGCCTGGACCACGGTGCTGAGATCCGGAGTATTGTGATTTTCACCTACCGTTCCCCAGGAGGCGATGCTGTTCCACGCAACATATTGGCTGGTTGTGGTTCTAGAGGAGATATTTCCACTGGAAGACGAAAATGCGGGGGCATTAGTATTCACGTCTCCTTTGATCGTCAAAGAGGTCACACCGCTGCTTGTCTCATCTGTGTCAAAATTTATGTATGCACTCGTGATCACAGCGCCTTGGGGCACCTCCACATTTTGAAAACGGATGCCAACGGTCTGGTCCGTGCTCTCTTGAATTAATTCCAGGTCAGTGCTGTTAAGGTACATGGAGGCACTGCCGGACTCTTCAGCGTCGTCATTGGTGGATGATACAGTGACATCAACGATCTTGGAGGTATATTCGATGTGCAAAAGGGGTGCAGCTGCAGAATTTCCATCATAAGAATGCGCGGATCGTGCTCCGAGGGTCCCTTCTATAATGAAAAGCATATTGTTACCACTCGCCCAGTTGCCGGGATTGCCGCTATAGCCCCGGTTGACAATTTCCTGGACAATGGCGGAAATATCCGGTGTCTGGTATTTGGTGCCTGCCGACCAATTAGCTATGTTATTCCAGGTTACGGGGCTGCTCGTTTTGGTTCAGGCTGAGACGTTCCCGCCGAAGTTGCTCCCGGAGAAATCACCAGGGCTGTCATGGGCCTCCCCCCAAATGGTCAGGTCGGTGCTGCCGGTTTTGGAATTACGACAGGTAAACTCGATATAGGCATTGGTAATGGTCGCACCTTGAGGTATGGCAATGCTTTTGAAACGAATGCCTACTTGGGTGTCATCATCCAAATCGAGTTCGACGCTGGTGTAATTATTAGCGGTCCCGGCATACTCCTCGGAATCTTCATCGCTGTCGCCAACGCGGACATTCACTGTTCCGGTTGCTCCCCATACCTGGATTGGGTCGGCCCACACCAGGCACACCATGGATATAAGACATAATATAATAATTTGTTTCCAACGCATTTTTATCACCATTTAATCCCATCCCATAAAATCGTATTACGATTTTATGGGAACTCCCGCCGGTAAGCTTGCGGGATCTTAATACAGGGCTAATACCCCATCCTATAGACTTTAGTCAGTTTTACGGCAATCTCCTGGGTGCTGTTAGCGTTGCAGGTGGCCTCATAAGCGAAACTGCGGTAATCAGGGCCATAGCCGGCCACAGCCTTCATGGACTCATCCGGCAAATTGACAACTTTATACCAGTAGGAAATTCCATTTATGGTTCCGTCCTCGGTACCGGCGCTAAAACTATCGTTTAGAACGTCCGCGCCCCCATTCCCGTAATTCCTAACAATGTTGTCAGAACCGGAATTTACGGTCGAGGGTGGCGCAACTTGGTTTTCGAGCCATAAGACAGCCTGCATCCACCCGCTGTCCGCAGCGTAAAAATCATTCTGGTATCTCTTCTCATTATCGGAAATTTGAACTTCAAAAGTTGAGGTCGAAATCGACGACATCCCCATGATCGTGATCAATAACAGCAA
>JABMQM010000118.1 GCA_013203195.1 Desulfobacteraceae bacterium
CTTGATATAATAGAAAAAGAAGCGGGACACCAGTTTGATCCGGAGCTTGTGGAAATCTTTTTTTCCAGTCTCAACGTACTCAGGTCTATTCAAGAACGTTACCGGGACAAGACTGAATGAAGCTCCCCGCGTATTGATTCTGTCTGAACTCGAATTATTACTCCAAAACCAAACAACGAGGCTCAATGAATACCTCAAATTGGGTCATTCAAGATCCTGCACCCGGAACACGTATTATTATGTTTCGGGGCGACACCCGATCATTTACACTTTCACTTTCAAACCCCCAAAAAGGAAGCGCATGGCTGCGCACAAATATCGGACAGGCCGAAACCTCAAGGAATGAAATCGTCAGGGCCATAAAAAGCGATGAACCGCCCCTTGGCCGTGACTGGTTTGACATCCCCATGAACCGTGTCGACGACCGCAACTTTCTGATTACCCTCCCTTTGTGTGAAGTCGGGCATTTTGAAGCCAAATGCTTCTTTTTGAATGCAGGCGAAACTATCCCGGTGTGGCCGGAGGGACCTAATGTCGTCATCAATGTGGAACCGGCGGACACCTGTTGTGCGAACATTATATACAATGCTTTTGTGCGACAGTTCGGTCCAAACAAAAGGGACAATCTTATAAATACGGCAGAAAATAATTTAATCCGAGATCTGGACAAGAACGGTTATGCTGTAATTCCTCCCTCGGGAACTTTTCGCGACCTGATCAAAGAACTCGATTTCATTATAGGGGAACTCGGATGCCGTATCATCCAGTTGCTTCCGATCCATCCCACACCCACCACATACGCCCGCATGGGAAGGTTTGGAAGTCCATACGCTGCCTTGAGTTTTACCGCCGTTGATCCGGCCCTGGCCAAATTCGACCCCCGGGCCACGCCCCTGGAGCAATTCATCGAACTGGTAGACGCCATCCATGAACGTCAGGCCAAGCTTTTCATAGACATAGCCATCAACCACACCGGCTGGGCCGCCGATCTGCATGAAACTCACCCCCAATGGCTTGTCCGGGACCCGGACGGTCAGATCAAGGTTCCCGGCGCCTGGGGAGTAGTCTGGGCAGACCTGACATCCCTCGATTACGCTAACAAAGACCTGTGGCAATACATGGCCGATGTTTTTCTTACGTGGTGTCGCCGGGGAGTGGACGGATTCCGCTGCGATGCAGGATATATGATTCCGGTCCCTGCCTGGCAATACATCCTTGCCACCGTAAGGGAGCAGTATCCTGACACAATTTTTCTGCTGGAAGGGCTTGGCGGAAAAGTATCCGTGACCCGTGATATCTTAAATAAAGCCAATTTCAACTGGGCCTATTCGGAGCTGTTTCAAAACTATGATCGCAACCAGATCGAAACCTATCTTCCCGAATCCAACGAGATATCACGCAGTGACGGCAATATGGTCCATTTTGCAGAAACCCACGACAACCTCCGACTGGCTGAACGCTCAAAGATCTTTGCTCGCATGCGTACAGCTCTGTGTGCCCTTTGCAGTCACCAGGGCGGTTTTGGGTTTGCCAACGGGGTGGAATGGTATGCAACCGAAAAAATTAACGTCCATGAAGCGTCTTCGCTGAATTGGGGCGCCAAAACAAACCAGGTGAAACACATCCGGCGTCTCAACACACTGTTAAAAGTGCATCCGGCCTTTCATGACCAAACTCAGCCCAAGATGATCCAGCAGGGCGATGGAAATCATATTGCCCTGCTTAGACACCATCTGCCATCAGGGAAAAAGCTGCTTATTGTGGCCAATCTGGATGATGAACGCAAAACCTTAGGGGCCTGGGATTTTCAGCAAACAGGCATGCAAGGGTCGGTCTTTGTGGATCTTATCTCCGAGAAAAAGGTGACCATTACCGAATCTAATGGCCGGCAAAGCTGTCTCCTTGATCCCGGCCGTGTTCTCTGTCTTACCACTGACAGCCATGATATTGATCTTGTTTCCCAGGCAGATTCTAAAGACCTGCTGGTCCCGGAGCGCATTAAAAGGCAGTGCCTGCGTGCTAAAGCCTTGGATGTTTTGAGATTTTACAACGGTACGCAAGATATAGGCACATTTAATCCGGATCAGGCTGCGCAGCAGCTGGCAGAAGATCCTGTTGAATACTGTCGCAGTCTCAATCCTTTCAGCCATGAACCGCGGGTAATAACCTGGCAATGGCCTCGTGACATGAGGCGTGAAGTAATGGCGCCCCCCGGCCATTTTCTGATAATACGTGTTGACACCCCTTTTCGAGCCCGAATTATCGATAAAAACCAATGCCTGGCCCATGAAGAAAGTTTGCCTGGCTTGGACGGATCGTTTTTTGCGCTTTTTTATCCACTGCCCTCCCCCCGAGCTCACCGTTCACTTATGCTGAAATTACCGGTTTATACCCCCGGAAAGACTCAACATGTTGACGGGCCGCTTCTTTTCCTTTCCCGGGCCGAGGATGCAACGGTAAAACAGGTCTATTATCGGAAGGATCTGTCGGGTCATCCTCTCCTTTTTTTAGGCACCAACGGCCATGGCGCCATGCTAAGGGCCCAAGCTTCCTGGGGAGAACTTGCCAGCCGGTATGATGCCCTTCTGGCAGCAAACATGGATACCGAGATTCCTGAAGACCGCTGGATCATGTTCACCCGCTGCCGGGCATGGCTGGTGTTCCAGGGCTACTCCCAGGAAATCTGCAACGATTGCTTTGATTCTTTTGGTTTTGAATATAACGGCAGCGGTTGCTGGCGATACCAGGTCCCAACCGGCCAAGGGGAACATGTCTTGCTATCCATTTCTGTGACGATGGTTTCTGGCGAGAATTCCCTGCGCATGGTTTTTTCACGCGAATCAACCCAGGACCGGAACTCAAGACTGGCAGATCACGAACCGATCCGACTCATCCTTCGTCCTGATATTGAAAACCGCAGCTTCCATGAGACGACCAAAGCGTATCAGGGCCCGGAACATCTCTGGCCCGCGGCGGTAACTTCGGCCCCCAACGGCTTCACCTTTACGCCGGACGCGGAACATAAGCTTTATGTGCAGATCAATGAGGGCTCTTTTGTATGGGAACCGGAGTGGCAATACATGTTGCACCGGCCCATAGAGGCTGAGCGCGGCCTCGACCCTGATTCGGATCTGTTCAGCCCCGGATATTTTTCAGTACTACTGGAAGGGGGCCGGTCGGTGGAACTTACTGCCCGGATCACCGGCCCACAAGAGCCCGATTACACTAAGCCCAAGAGTTCGATCCGGGAAA
>JABMQM010000119.1 GCA_013203195.1 Desulfobacteraceae bacterium
GCACCAGTTGACAAACAGGGTCAGGAACACCGGTTTGCCGCTTTTGCCCGCCTTGATCACCTCGCCGAAATCGATCTTGACCATGATGGGATACATCATAAAGAAAAGACAAACGGCTATGGGAATGGAAACCACCGGTGCTTCTCCAACAAATATAGCCAGACTGTCAAGGTATTGTGCCACTCCCGGGGCAATCTTGCCGAGGACAATCCCGGCTATGATCGCGAGTGCTACCCAGACGGAAAGATATTTTTCGAAAAAACTGAGTCCTTGGGCCTCTTTGGTGATGCAAGCTTCAGTGGTCACTGTTTTTTTCCTCCTCTTAACCGGCGATCCAGGACTTGATGTTGTCTTTGGCCGGGATTTTGCCCACGCTCTTGACCTCACCGTCAATGACAACCGCCGGTGTTCCAAAGACGCCGTATCCGGCGATTTCCATAACATCGGTCACTTTTTCAACCGTAGCTTCGACACCGGCTTCGGCCAGCGCCTCCTTAACAAGATTTACGGTCTGGTCACACTTGGGGCAACCAGGCCCTAGCACTTTAATTTCCATATCAACCTCCTTTTAAATAATTTAGCCACAAAGACACGAAAGCACTATAATTATAGTAGGCAAAAGTCATATATCACTTGTCGTTGATAAAAAAGAGCGCTGCGTTCAAGGATCACTTTGTTTGAGGACAAAAATCTTTTTATCAATACCCCTCAAGGCCGCAGGCCGCTCTTCAAACGAAGTACTCCTCAAGCGAAGCACTCTTACTTAATGACCGATGACAAATGAGCAATGACAAATCGCATACAAGTGGCTGAACAGTTACCGTTCTGTTTTAACCTGCGATATATCCGTATAGCATACCGGCGATGGTGGACATAATAACAATAATAGTGCAAAAGGTGGCGGTCTTTTTAACCCCCATGACGCCGCCGATAACCAGCATGTTGGGGAGCGACAGGGCCGGGCCTGCCAAAAGCAGGGCCAGGGCCGGGCCTTTGCCCATCCCGGCGCCTATAAGCCCTTGAAGGATCGGCACTTCCGTGAGAGTGGCAAAGTACATGAGAGCGCCGGAAAACGCTGCAAATAAATTGGCCCAAACAGAGTTTCCGCCGACCAGGCTTTGGATGTAGTGATCAGGGATCAGTGCCTGGTGACCAGGTCGCCCCAGCATAAAACCAGCCACTAAAACCCCGGCGCCCAGCAACGGAAAAATCTGCTTCATAAAACCCCAGGTGGATTGAACCCAATCCGTCCGCTCATTTTTGTTGAACCAGGCTTTGAGCATCAAACCAAGAATTATTAAGAGAACGATGGTGATATACCATTTTGCTGCAAAAATCGCCGGCCACAGGCCCGTCGATCCTTCGGCCGGTTTGGCAAAGGCTGCAAAAATCAGGATCAGAACCATGGTCAGGATATAGAGAGAATCCTGTAGCAGGGTGCGCTGTTTGCCGTCCTCGTCAGGGACATAGATCTGACCGGTGGTGCGGGCGGCATCATCCTTGCGGAAGATAAACGCCATCAGCAGACCGGTAATCACTGCAAAGAAAATCGCACCGACGGCCCGGGCCAAACCCAACTGCCAGCCCAGAATTTTGGCTGTCAGGGTAATAGCCAGAACATTGATGGCCGGCCCTGAATACAAAAAAGCAGTGGCCGGGCCGATCCCGGCACCACGCGTATAGATGCCGGCAAAGAGCGGCAGCACCGTACAGGAACAGACCGCCAGGATAGTTCCGGAAACGCTGGCAACAGAATAGGCCAGAATCTTTTTGGCCTGAGCGCCGAAGTACTTCAGTACCGCGGCCTGTGAAACAAAGACGGCAATGGCACCGGCAATAAAAAATGCCGGTATCAGACAGGTTAGAACATGCTCGCGGGAGTATTCGCGCAGCATCATAAAGGCTTCAAGCCCGGCCCGTCGCACCAGTGAACTGTCCCACGGAATATAGTAGGCGGCCAGAAATATCAATACGATCAGCAATAATTTTGTACGTTCTTTCATGCGGAATCCACCTTAAACTAAATAGCTGTATAGCTATTTGGCTATTTTAAATTATTTTTTACAAAGATCTTCACGCCGAATATCCGGCAGTTTTGCAACAATCTCCCGGGTCTGGGCATCGTCGTTCAACCAGTGTTTAAGATTCCCCAGAGTACTGGATACATATGGCGATGAGCTGCCGTCTGTAAGGTGATAGTTGACCCACAAACCTTCTTTTGTTGATTCGACAATGCCGGCATTTTCAAGGATCTTAAGATGTTTGGAAACACTGGGCTGGGCGATTTGCAAATGGGCCTGTATTTCACAGACACACAGAGCCTTATGCTGAAGCATTTTGACAATTTTGACCCGGTTCGGATCGGAAAGCGCTTTCATGACCTTGACAAAGTCTTTCATTTCAACCCATCCTATATTCTTTTTGGGGAATATAGTTGTTTGATTGTAGTTTGTCAAGGGGATTTATTTATTGAACTCTTGATTTAATCACATACGAAACAATAATCTTGTCTTTTGATTCTGATGAAATTTTTAAGGATGCGGGATTGAGGACCGGATTAATCATCATGCTTCCGGATTGTTGCAGGTTATCAAGCGGTATCTTGGCCGTATAGATGGTGGCGATGTTTTCCAAAATTCGATTACCGCCGATGACTTCGATTGTTTCTGGGTCAAGCTTAATTGCGGAAAGGATCAAATGTTCCGGCAATGTGCCAACCCAGTCTACTTGCAGGGGCAATTCCTTTTTGATAGTGACCTCCAGGGTCGCCTCAACCACCGACGGGCTGACCTTTTTTAGAAAGATGCCCGGCGGCAGGGTAATGTTTTCTTGGGTGATGGAAAATGTATTGCGGCCGGCAACAGCTTTGTCCAAATCCAGCCGTACCTGAACCTGTTCCGGTCGAATCGATTTTAGCAGGGCACTTGACCCTCCTAATTGAAGACTGACGGAATTAACGGATGTTTCAACTATTTCGATCTTGGGATCGCTTTTAGTGTATTGCACTGGTATTTCCAGGGTCATCAGGGTATCCAGACCCCTTGAAAAACTGAACCACACGGCTGTTATTAAGATAACAGAAACAAAAGCGGCGATGCCGATCTCGAGCTTTTCTTTTCTTAAGTAATCGTGCTCTTCTTCGGATAAGCCGGCATGTTTCCGTAATATTTTAACAAGCTCATCTTCAGTTTCAAGGTCGATGATGTTGGAATCTTTAGCCGCCACAACTTTTCCGGTTTCTTCGGATACGACTATAATCAAAGCGTCGGTAATCTCAGCCAATCCGAGGGCCGCCCGGTGGCGCGTGCCGTAATGTGAAGGCAGGTCGTTGCGGTATGATAAAGGCAGGACAACCCCGACTTCGGTAATCCGATCCCCCTGGATTATGGCGGCGCCGTCATGAACAGGATTATCATGCCAGAAGATACTTGCAATCATTTCTTTGGAGAGCAATCCGTTCCACTGGATGCCGCTTTGGACAAAGTCCTGCAGGTCCTCTGTGGCAGGAAAGACCATCAAAGCGCCGATTTGTTGGCGCGATAGGGCCTGAATACTTTCTGTGATGACTTTTATGGGCGTGCGAACAGTTTTATGGGGGAAACTCCATAGAATGGCTCTCAAATTTTTAGCCTGCAGGACGCTGCGGATTTCATTTCTGAAAACAATGATGATAATAAGCGCGGCAACCGCCGTAATTCCCTGCAGGGCATAACTGGTTAAAATCAGTCCCAAAAACACAGCGATGCGCTGAAAGAACCAGAGAATCACAAGGCCGGCTATCACCCGTAAGACATAGGTTCCTCTGAAAAGCACGTAAAGCCGAAACAGAATATAACTCAGCAGCAGGATGTCAACTATATCCTGCAAGTGCATGGTTGCCAAAGA
>JABMQM010000120.1 GCA_013203195.1 Desulfobacteraceae bacterium
CCACAGCTCCTCCGATTCCGGCGTCGACCTCGTCAAACACTATGGTTTCCAGCGCTTCCGTCTCGGCTAATATGGCTTTTAGTGCCAACACCACTCTGGATAGCTCACCTCCGGAGACAATACTGGAAAGCGGCTTGAGCGGTTCACCCACATTGGGGGCAATTAGAAAAATTGCACGGTCGCTTCCGGTTTCATGGAGGGCGTTTTCACCGGATGTCAGGTGAGGTTCTGCATTGTCGCCGGCCGGCAGGGCTTGCAATGACACCTCAAAATTTGTTTGTGACATCTCGAGAGTGGTAAGTTCTTGCATTACTTTGCGGGCCAGGGTTTTTGCGGTCTCTTTCCTTTTCCTGGAAAGCTTATCAGCCAGCTTGACCAGTTTGGCATGCAGATGGGCAAGTTTTTCTTTGATTCCAACAATTTTTACAGAAATATTTTCTGCGGCTGCAAGCTCATGCTCGATGGCGTCGAGCTTGGCCAGCACTGCCTCAAGGGACCCACCGTATTTACGTTTAAGCCGGTTTAAGGTGTCAAGGCGTGCTTCGACCTCTTCCAGGCGTTTTTCGTCGGGCTGTATGTTTTTCAAGTAGATTCTGAGTTCTTCGGCGACATCTTCCATTTGAAATGTGGTTGTCGCCAAGTTTTCCGCCTTGGATGACAGGGACGGGTCAATTTGGCAGGCTCGGTCGAGGTTCTTTTTCACCTCCACAAGGCGCTCTATGATGGCACCTTCTGAGGTGTAGAGTTCTTCAAGGCTGTTATGGACGTCCAGATAAAGCTCCTCCGCGTTTTTCAACAGCACTCTTTCCTGTTCAAAAGCAACATCCTCACCAAGGCTGACGGAAGCCGCCGTGATATCTTTTTGCTGAAATTCCAAAAGCTGAAGGTGGTCCGCCTGCCGCTGGCCGGCACTTTCGAGTTCCTTGAGGTTCTGGATCAAAGGCAGGATTTGATGATAGCATTTATGTACTTTGTGGCGCAAAGGCATCAGGCCGCCCAGCTGGTCGAGTATCAATAACTGCCGCTCTTCTTTTAAGAGTCCCTGATGAGCATGCTGGCCCGATATGCTGGCCAGGTTTTCGGTGATTGTATTGAGCAGCGCGATTGTGCCAAGACGTCCATTGATGTAAATTTTGTGCCGGTCGTTGCGGGAGATGATTCTGTTGATCAACAGGCCTTCATCAGTGTCAAAACCATGCTCTTGCATGATGCCGGCTACACGGCTTTGCGGTTTGATTTGGAAAAGGGCTTGCAGTTCGGCGGTTTTACTGCCGGTTCGAATCAGATCGGCGGTTGCACGGCTTCCCAACAGAAGATTGGCGGCATTGATGATAATCGATTTGCCGGCACCGGTTTCCCCGCTTAATATTGTCAGTCCGTCTGAAAAAGAAATTTTTAGATCGTCGATGATGGCAAAGTTTTTGATGGCAAGTTCGCGCAGCATAAGCGGGTTAGAATGTCTTTTTGGCGGCGGCGATACTTTCGACGTCTCCCATAACAATGAGGGTCATGCCGGGGGTTAAAATCTGTGTTGCCGGTGGATTGAATTCGATTTCCCGGGCCGGAAGCTTTGAGCCTAATACCAGCAAATTGAATTTGTCTTTTAATCCGGACTCCATGATCTTTTTTCCCGCAACATTTGAATTGGAAGCAATAACAATCTGGTGGATTCTCAATTGTCCCTGGCTGCTGCGCAGCATGCTGTCAAGGAAATCGACAACAGTGGGCCGGATCATTTCGGATGCCATGCGCAGGCCACCGATAAAGTTCGGCGACACCACATTGTTTGCGCCTGCTGTTTTGAGTTTAAATGCCAGTTTATAATCGACGGCTTTACTGATGATCCGCAACTTCGCGTTGAGCATTCTGGCGGTCATAGTGGTATAGAGGGTGTCCTTGTCGGACGGCAGGCTGATAATAATTCCGGCAGCATTTGCAATCCCGGCGGTTAAAAGATTTTGATCATCAGTAGCATCTCCATGCAAATAGAGCAGGTTTTCGTCCACAGCCAGGTGACGTTCGATAATGCTCTCGTCTAGTTCAATCAAGACCACAGACTCCTTGTTTTTGGTCAGCTCTTCCAGGACATGGCCTCCGCTTGAACCGCCGCCGCAAACAATATAATGATTATTCAGCTTCTTTATTCTTTTTTCCATCTTGTTTCTCCTCCATATTCCGGAGAGCTCTCCTTCAATAATTGCCGCTGTCAGGGTACTGATGCCGTATAAAATTACTCCCATACCGAAAGTTATCAGGAACATGGTGAAGAGCTCTGCAATAAGGTTACCTGAAATAGCAAAAACTTCACCATAGCCGACACTTGTGATAGAAATCACCGTCATATACAGACAATCCATAAATTTCTGCTGGCCGCCGAATATAATATAGTAACCGGTGCTGCCGACGATGACCACGAAGGAAATAGCAACCAGCATAAAATATAATCTTTTTTTAATCCCCATTTATACTTTCTAACCTGATGTTTTTGCGGCAGAAAAGCCCAGTTCAAAGGCCTCTAAATTCGATGCGGCAAAAGCTTGTTTGGATATGGTCGTAATGGCCGTTTTCACGTTGTCGACTGTAAGCGGAATTGTTCCGGTTTGAATCAATGCTCCCAGAAGAACCATGTTTACGGCCAAAACATTGCCGGTTTGCGCGGCAAGCGCTGCGGCATCAAAGGCGATCAGCTTGGCGGTCTTGGCCCGGATTATAGCCTGTAACTTTTTCAGCTCGGGATACGGGCAGCTTCCGGTGATTGCGGTGGAAGGCGACAGGGGGGCCAGGCTGGTAATAACAATCGTATCGGCATTGCATTTATTTAGAGCCCGGAGGGTTTCCAGCGGTTCAAAGCCGACAACCACGTCGGCCTCGCCATCTGCGATAATGTTGCTTTGCGCATCTCCGAACACAATAGCGGATTCCACAACTCCACCCCGCTGGGCCATGCCGTGGATTTCGCTCATGCCGACAGGAACGCCTGACTGGAGTGCGGCTTCACCAATAACCTTGGAAGCCAGCAGATTGCCCTGTCCACCCACCGCCACGATGATTAATCTGGTTATTTTCATCAAGATTTCTCTTTCAAAGGCAATATGGCCTTTTCCGGACATATCTGGGCGCAGACCGTACATCCCACACACAGAGTGGGGTCGATTTTAACCCTTTTATTCTGAATGAAAAACGCAGGGCATGCAAGCTCATTGATGCAATTTTTATGGTTTTTGCATTTTTCACCAACAAAAAAGGGCTTGCCCCGCAGTTTTTTAAGACTTTTGGCATACAGCGTACAAGGCTCTTGAGATATTATAACTGAAACACCTTTATAGTTTAAGGCTTCTTTAACTGCGGCTATACTCTTTTTAACCCGGTACGGTTTTATGGCTGCCACCTGGGAGACACCAGCGGCCCTTACGATGGCTTCGATCGATACATGCCCGTATCCCTCTAAGTTCAGCGCTTTCATATCTACACCGGGATTAGGTTGATGCCCGGTCATGGCCGTGATTCCGTTATCAAGGATAACCAGGGTAAAATTATGGTTGTTAAAAACAGCGTTGATCAAAGCGGGTATCCCGGAGTGAAAAAAGGTTGAATCACCGATAAAGGCAATCACTTTTTTGTCCGTTACTTTTGAAAAACCACATGAAGTGCCGACGGAAGATCCCATACATATCAGAAAATCTCCCATGGACAGCGGTGGCAGAAATCCGAGCGTATAGCACCCGATGTCGGTGGGGCAAATCGTTTCCATGCCCTCTGCGGCTTTTTTCACCACATAGAAAGTGGCCCTGTGGGAACAGCCTGCACAGAGGGTGGGCGGACGCTGTGGAATTTCGGGAAGATCGGAAAGATCGGGAACGGCCGGCGATGTATAGGCCACATCAAAGTATGCGGCCAGACATTGCCGCACAATGGCAGGATTAAATTCATAGAGGCGGGAAAAAAGCTCCTCGCTCTTACCTTTTATGGGCAGGGTCAGTCCTTCTTCCTGGGCGAATGCCTTGAGTGCTTCTTCCATATAAGGTTCCCCCTCCTCGACCACCAGGACCTTTTCACACCCCTTTAAAAAATCCTTTAACAATGCTTTGGGCAGCGGGTGAGAGAAACCGATGCGAAGTATTTTGGTTTTGCCGCCCATGTTCAAATCTGTGCCGGCATCTACAACATATTTGTAACTGACGCTGTTGCATACGATTCCCCAGCGACCGTTTCCTGTGCTGATATTATAAGCGCTGGTTTCGGAAATCTCTTCAGCTTCTTTGAGTCGGTTCAACAGCCTGGCATGCAGTTTTCTGGCAACTGCGGGTATCGGCACATGGTTGAAAGGATCTTTTGTATAATCACCACGGGGTTGGGGAGCTTGGACGTCACCCGGAATAACGGTTTCAGTAGAGTGGTTGATGCGCGTTGTGGTTCGGAAAATGACCGGTTCCTGCAGTTTTTCCGAAAGATCAAAGGCATAGGCCACCATGTCTTTGGCTTCCTGGGCTGAAGAGGGTTCCAGCAGGGGCAGGCCGGCAAGCTTGGCATAGTAACGGTTATCCTGCTCGTTCTGGCTGGAAAACATGAAAGGGTCGTCGGCGGTGACAATAACCAGCCCGCCTTTTACACCTACATATGCTAAGGTTAAAAGAGCGTCGGCCGCCACATTAAGGCCCACGTGTTTCATTACGCAGATACTGCGAACTCCGCAATTGGCACTGGCGGCTGCCACTTCGAGGGCTACCTTTTCATTGGTGCTGTATTCAAAATAAAGGTCGGTTTCTAAAGATATCTGAAAAAAGTTCATTGAGATTTCAGAAGAAGGTGTTCCCGGATAAGTTGTGGCAACGGCGACACCGGCCTCGATAGCCCCCCGGGCAATGGCTTCATTGCCAAGGAGCAGCATTTTTTGACCGGGACGAGCTTTTAAAAGCCTGTGCATGGCATCTCCCTCAATTTGTTTAGTCCTGAGAAACCTGGTCCCTTGGGCCAGGCTAGAGATATCTAACTCAGCCGAAGACCTTAAAAGTGCCTAAAGTTTGAAGTGCGCTAAAGCCAAAAAAGGTTGTGCCCGTTGGCCCGTTAGCCCGTAATTTAATACCGGACAACGGGCTAACCGGCTAACCAAACATAGGCACTTGATGTACTATGATATTTGCCCCTTCCAGGGGTAAGCCAAAGCCGGGTCCTCTGAGCTCGGACGCTTTATTAGGTGTTATGAGGGACTAATACACCAGCACCGTTTGCAGTGTAAAGCATTTTCTGTAAAATGCCGGGCAATTGAACCGCAAAAGGACTGGCAAATCCCTTCCCTTCGGCAGTCCCGCTGTCAGCGGGACAGGGGCTTTAAAAACTTTACAAAGTGCTTGTCATGGATTATAAACTAACGTAACCGTTCAGGGTTCAGGGGTTCAGGGGTTCAGGAAATAAAGGTTAACAAAGGTCTCGTATAAAAGGATGTTATGGGGAACTTAATCACTCTGGTTGTTGCCACGCGAAATCGAGGAAAAACAGAAGAAATAAGGGGACTTTTAAAAGGCTTCAATGTTATGATAAAGAATCTTGATGATTTTGGCCCCATCCCCGAGGTGGAAGAAGACGGTGATACGTTTGATGATAATGCCTATAAAAAAGCAAGTTTTGCTGCCAGAGTCCTGGGGCTGCCGGCGCTGGCAGATGATTCCGGACTTTTGGTCCAGGCGCTCGACGGCGCACCCGGCGTACATTCGGCACGGTATGCCGGCAAGAATGCCGGCGACAAAGAGAAATGTTTAAAGCTGCTGCAGGCGATGCAGGGCAAAACTGACCGCAAAGCCGCTTTTGAATGTGCCATATCGATTGCTGTTCCGGCAGGTCCTGCCCTGTCATATGAAGCCCGCTGTGAAGGCCTGATAGCTGATAAGCTTGCGGGCTCCAACGGATTCGGATACGATCCTGTATTCTACTATCCGCCGGACAAGAAAACCTTTGCAGAGCTGACCATGGAGGAAAAGAGTCGTGTCAGCCACAGAGGAAAAGCACTAACGGAATTTAAAGCTGAGTTTGACAAAGTTTTGATCTGGCTGCAACAGCATTTACCCTCTCAGACAAAGTTGAAATGTGAGGATATGAAAAATGATCAAGAATCTGATTAAAAAAAACAGAAGCTACCGGCGATTTTACCAGGACCGCCGGGTGGATGTAGAAACCCTGCGGGAACTGGTAGATCTTGCCAGGCTGTCGGGATCTGCTGCCAACCTGCAGCCGTTGCGCTATATCCTGGCCTGCGATCCACAAATCAACGAGCAGATATTTGCTTGCCTTGGTTGGGCGGCATATCTTAAAAACTGGCCGGGCCCCAAAGAGGGTGAACAACCGCCGGCCTATATCATTATTTTAAGTGACATTGCCAAAGCCAATGACTATGTTGGGTACGATTGCGGCATTGCCGGCCAGAGCATTCTTTTGGGTGCTGTGGAAAAGGGGCTTGCCGGCTGCATGCTCGGATCAATCAACCGCAAAAAACTTAATGATATACTAAACATAGAGACTCAGTTTAAAATATTGCTTGTCATTGCACTGGGAGAACCCAAAGAGGAGGTTGTGATAGAAACCGTTGGCCATGATAACAATATCCGCTACTGGCGGGATGACAAAGAGATTCATCACGTACCCAAAAGAGAATTGTCTGATATTATCGTGGCCTCATATAACTAATGACAGGTATGGGCAAAAAAATGCCACCAAGTCACCCCAGTTAAATAGCTTTCAGATTTAACGGGGCAGGCAAAGACACAAATGTCAGTGATCAGTGATCGGTTATCAGTAATC
>JABMQM010000121.1 GCA_013203195.1 Desulfobacteraceae bacterium
CTTGATTTCAGCGGCTGCTGATGGCGGGCCGGCGACAACCACAGCGAGGATAAGGCATATTAAAAATAGCTTAACAGTTGGGTTTTGGTTTGTTTTCAAAAAAATCCTCCTTCTTTGATGGTCTGTTGCTCTTCGTGATGAGGTAATATTTTAGCCACAAAGGCACAAAGGCACAAAGGCACTAAAATTATAATATAATTCTTTTTGTTCCATACTCTTTCTTTGTGCCTTTGTGCCTTAGTGGCTTAACTGTTACCTTATTGACGAATCCATTAAAGATAATACTATAAGACATGATTCTTATTTGACAATAACAATATTCGGATTACAGAAACGTATTGGCCAGCTTTTTTTCGCCGAAGTTCATCGGCATAACGACTGCCAGGATGCTGAGAATAAAAGCCAGGCCAAACGATCCGAAGATCCAAATCAGTTCAATAACGGTCAGTACTCTTGAGTTGATATCCGCCATAAAAAGGTTATAAACCGGTCCGGCTTCCAGGATTATGACGGTACCGATGTATCCGGCACATACCATCATGAAAATAAGTCCTCCGAAACTCGTCACTGTTTGAGCAGGATTTTCTGATTTAAAATCAGGGTACGCGGCACCAAAACCGATCCCCATGGAAACAATTCCCGGAACCATGAAAAATACATTTACTATGGAAAGCACCATCATAAAGGGGGTAACATTGAGAAGAATATTGGTAGCAATAATCAGGATTTCAGTTAGAGCCAGCAGAGGAAAGAAATAGATAAAGAACTTTATCCACAAAAAGCTTCTGAGCGATATTGGCGCAGATTTTATAAGCCAGAACGACTCCCTCTCACAACTTACGGCAGGAAAGGCAAAACGCGCTGAAACGGCGGTAAGCACAAAGGTTGCAAGCCCCATGTTCAGAAAAGAAAGGAGGTTTTGAAGATAGACAGTTTTTATGGGGGCCTTTTCCAGGGGCAGCGCATTAAAATTGTAGACATATATCACTACCAGGGCCCCAATAAGAAAAAGCTGGGACCATTGGGTTTGATCCCTGAAAAAAATCCGGATCTCTTTGACGGCCAAGGCCCTGACCGGACGTGACAAAAAAAACAATAAACGACCTTCTGATATACTTCGTTTTAAAAGTCTTGACGGTGCCGTCTGAGTTTTTGACAGCCCTTTGATGTAAATGGCATCTGCAATAATGATATTGATAAATACCACCACCCCTGCAAAGCTCCACGAAAGTGAGGTATGAAAAAGGCTCTTTACAGCCTTGCCTTCAAGTATCGTTTTGAGACTGTCAAAAGCCCATGTGCTTGGAAGGTAAGGCGGCGCCGGCGTTTTTAAGGCTTTCAGATAAATAAGGGCGGTTGAAAAAACCTCTGGATCAACCAGGCGTTCCGGCCTTAAAAAACGAAAGGCAAAAAAGAGTACCAGAAAAAAAATCAGGCCGAGGAGCACAAATATGCTCTTGATGCGACCCGCCGGAATGGCAATCACGGTGAGCATTACAAGCAAAGAACTGATGCCGGATGCAATTATGGAAAGGGACAAAAGAACGAAAATAATATTGCCATAGAAAAACATGCCGGCCTGATATACAATTCCGTATGAAATAAAGACCGGAAGAGTATATACGATTAGCATCCAGGAACTGTCAATGGTGCTCTCTATCCACCTTGCAATAAATATCTTGTAGCTTGAAACCGGCATGGAATGAACAAGGGGCAGATCTCTGGAAAGATACAGTTTCGAAAGAGATGTTAGAATACTGCTGAAAACCAGGACCGAAAGAAACGTCAGCAGCACCATGGATAGAAGTTTGTAGGCTAATATGTCACCAAGCTCTTCAATCCCCTTAAAATAACCGAGAACACGCAAAGAGACAGCAAAGATACCGCCCCAGAAAAGAACCCCAATCGTCCCGAAAACCGACAACTTAACCAAAGCATCCTGGTTGTCGCTTGAAAAACGCTTAAACTTAAAGGATAAAATCCTGGGCTTTAGTAGTGTGATAACAGTTTTCATTCTTCAGTCAAACGAATAAACACCTGTTCAAGGTCCGCTTCGCCGGCATCGGTGAGGCGCCTCAGATCCTCGGGTGTTCCGTTGGCGACAAGCGAGCCCTTATGAATGACACCGATGCGATCACAAATATCTTCTGCCACTTTCAGGGTATGGGTCGACATGAAAATGGTTACGCCCTCGGCGGCAAGGTGCTTAAAGAGTTCTTTCACCATTTTGATCGCCACCGGATCGAGCCCCACCATCGGTTCATCGACAATAATAACTTCCGGTTCATGCAAGAGCGCCGCTGCCATAACAAGTCGCTGCTTCATGCCGTGTGAATACGATTCTATGAGCTCATTGGACCATTCGGAAAGTGAAAACATCTCCAATTGTTTCTGAGATCTGGCCAGAAAATCATTCTCATTAACACCATAAAGATCTGAGGTGAACTCAAGAAACTCCATGGCGGTAAGCTTTTCATATAGATACGGCCTGTCCGGAATAAAGCCGATTTTTCTTTTAGCCTTTTCCGGGTGCTCTTCCATCCGGATACCGCAGATCGTTACGCTGCCTGAAGTCGGTGTTATGATCCCTCCCATCATGTTTATCGTCGTGGTTTTGCCCGCGCCGTTGGGGCCGATAAATCCGAAGATCTCGCCCTCGGGCACAATAATGTTCAGGTCGTTTACAGCAATTAAATCAGTATATCTTTTGGTCAGTCCGGTAAGTTCTATCATAGTGTCTGGCTTATAATCTTTAACCTTATCTTGCCTATAATGCTCATCAAATCAAGCTGCTGTTTCTGCTGCCCGCTTGCAAAGCGTATGTGGGTCACATCTGCCGGTATCTGGCCAAAAAGAGCATCCGCCGTCACCCACTTTCCAAGGTACAAAAGATTCCAGGCGTGGTAGTAAAACCGCCCGTTTAAATAAACCAGTCCGGCTTCAATCTTTACAGGTATGCCTGTCGCCCGCGCAAGGGCAGCCAGCAGCACGGCATGCTCATTGCAGTCACCCATACCGATTCTCGAGGGTAGAGAGGGCGTCAGGCAGGGAAAGAACCGGTCGCTTGTCGATATTTTTATAGACCCAGTCAACCAGCCTTACAGCTTTTGTTAACGGCACTTCATTCCCTGATACGATTTTTTGGGCCAGTTTTCGTATTTTGGGATGATCAGACTGTACGAACGGAGTCGGTTTTAAAAATTCTTTTCTATCTTCATGGGATTTATTCTCAGCAGCAAAAGACGCAAGATTCGATAATGACTCTATAGTTATAGTCAGTACATTATCGACCAAAGACTGCCTGCCGCCGTGCAGAGCTATATCATCGTATTTGACACCTCCAATTTCAACTTCGAGCCTGGTCAGTTTGCCTGCATCGTCAATTAACATATTCGAAGGGACAGAAGCAACTGTTGTAAGATCCTGACTCGCTTCTAAGGGAAGCCCGAAAAGCGCATTATCACGTGTTGTTTTTTCTAAACTGATCCCCAAAAATCCCTTTTCTTTAATCACTTCACCGTTTTCATCTATCCATGCCAGCTGAGTTACGCCTTTAAAAATTAGCGACAATTTTGTTGCCGTTTTTTTGATTCCCTGATTCAGGACTTCCTCACGGCCAATAACCTTGACAATGACAGCCTCCCTTCCCATTGTAGCAGGATCAAAAATTTGAAAGGCAAACTCGTCTCCGGGCACCAAAGCGGAAGCCGCTACTGCTTTTAATATGCCGGGTATAATATATACTCTCTCCTTGAGCTCGATATCAATCTTTCGTTTGGATCCGAAACTCTGTGTTTGAATGGAAAGTAGGTCGTTTGAAATAGTTCCCTCGACCACAAACCGAAAACGGTCTGAACTAATCTCAAAATCAAACGACGAAAGCGTAAAATCCGGATTTAGCCTTCCGCCTGTATTGAGGCGCAAGTCCTGGACCAGCCCCATTGTATTAATGCGCATATGTATCTTTTCGTAAAGGCGGTAACCGCTGGCGGTTTTTGAAAAAGTTGTGTGTGAAGATCCAATTTTGCGGCCGTTTTGAAAAATATTCATCCATGAATCCTTGGCGGGCAGGGAATTAATGCCTGCTAAAGATACGGTTTTGGGATTAACATACAGGCTTTTGAACAGGCCCAAGCGCACGGAAAAAAGAACTGCAAAAACAAGCCCGAATAGAGCGGCACAGATCCAGAAAGGTTTGGTTTTGTTCCATGGCATGGCAAACGGAAGATGCATAAGTGTAAAGTTAACAGGAGGTAGTGCTTAACCCAAGCTTCTCATGAAGAACATCAAAAAGAAAGCAAAAAAATATTATATCAAAGCGGTCTGTAGTGGAGGGGAAAACTTAGTTGACTTTCAGGTTTCTTTCTCTTACAATTTTTATAATTAAAAGCAAAGTGTTGCCACAAATATTTTCGTAAAAGTCGATTTGTTGCACGCTGCAAAACGTAAATCAGGTGTGAAATGATGCCAACCGGCAAACCCACAGCAATAGAAAACCGCTTTTCACTTACAATCTCCTTCAGGGGGGAACATGGCTAAGAGACTTCAGTTTTTCATTGTTGATGACGACCAAATCTCTATCAAACTGCTTAGCAATCTTCTTGAAAAAGAATCACACATTGTATTCCATAACACCTCCAGTACCAGAGCCCTGACCGAAATCATCGAACAAGTACCCGATTGTGTTATTCTGGACATGATGATGCCTGAAATGGACGGCCTTGAACTTATCAAAAGGCTGCGGGCCGAACCTGACCTGGATGCCACCAAAATCATTGTGGTGTCCAGTAAATCTTACGAGTTCGACCGTAAACGAGCTTTTAGCTTTGGCGCTGACGGTTACATCACCAAACCAATTGATACGAAAAAAATCGTCGATCAACTGCACCGCGTCATCCAGGACCGTATTGAACTGACGTTTTGGGGGGTCCACGGCACCCTTCCGGTCCCCGGCAAAGAGACCACAAAATACGGCGGAAACACATCTTGCGTCAGCCTGGAGTTTGCCAAAGGCAGTCTTTTCATTTTCGACGCCGGCACCGGCATCAAATCATTATCAAATTATCTAGTAGCCGAAAACCGCCCGCTGGTGAGCGCCAAAATTTTTATCTCCCATCCCCACTGGGACCATATCAACGCCATACCATTTTTCGTACCGTTGTATACTCAAGGCAACGAAATTGAAATCTTCGGGCCGTCACACGGCGACATTTCCATGCGCGAGCTGATTTCAGGACAAATGGACGGCGTCTATTTTCCAATCAATATCAAGGAATTCAGCGCTATGGTCACTTTCCGCGATTTGAAGGAAGAAGAGTTCGAAATAAACGGTATAAAGATAAGAACCATGCTGCTTAACCATCCCGGCTACTGTCTGGGATACCGAGTGGAATATAAGAACAAATCGATCTGTTATGTCACCGACAATGAACTCTATCCGAAATCCAACCAGTTTTACAATAAGTTCTACTTGGACCAGCTTGTCGATTTCGTGGCGGACACCGACGTCCTGATCACCGACTGTACTTACACCGACAAGGAATATGAAGCCAAAATCGGGTGGGGCCATTCTGCCATCTCACAGGTGGTGGATCTGGCCGCCCGTGCCAAGGTAAAGACTTTGTATCTCTTCCACCATGATCCAGGCCAGAAAGATGTTGACATTAATGCCAAGCTGAAATCAGCACGAGCAATGTTGAAGAAAATAAAGTCCTCCACCCGGTGCGAGGCGCCCAGGGAAAGGCAGGTCGTACAATTGTGAGGATCAGGTTGCTCAGAATTAAAAGGGGGCGTGTACCATGCAGCATGCAGTCCTAGTCGTTGATGATGAGCCCGCCATCAGGGACATGTTGACACAAGCGCTATCACGCGAGCCCTATGAGATTCTGTGCGCAGATTCAGCAGAAGAAGCTCTCGATATTATAGCCCAAGAACATGTGGATGTCGTCCTCTCGGATGAAAAAATGCCGGGCATGTCCGGAACGGAATTTCTGGCTATTGTCCGGCGGCAATATCCTGATACCATCCGCATGATTCTTACGGGGCACGCCAGCCTCGAATCCGCCATCCACGCTATTAATGAAGGAGAGATCTACCGTTTCTTTACCAAACCCTGCAACATGGTTGACCTGATGGTAACGATTCGCCAAGCCCTCCAACAACAGGATCTTATGGCCGAAAACCAGCGACTACTCAACATTGTCCGGCAGCAGTCCTCGTCCTTAGAGGCACTGGAAAAACAACATCCCGGGATTACGAAAGTCAAAAGAGACCAAAACGGCACCGTGATCATCAACGATGAATAAAATCGCTGCGCGATTTTATAAATTATTCGAGTTCTTCCGAAAGCAAGAGCGCTTCAGCCACATGGCGCATGGTTTTTCTATAATCCATACTGCGTTTTTGGATCCATCGAAACGCTTCATCACCGTCCAGGTTGCGACGACGCATCAGAATCTCTTTGGCCCGCTCCACCAGCTTGCGGGTCTCAAGTTCCTCCTGAATCACCTTGGTCTTGACCATCAACTCGGTGTTAATGATGGCCAGCGCAGCCTGGTTGGCCACCGTCGTTATCAAATTTACCTCTGTTTCAGGAAAATTGTGCGGCCGGGAAGTAAAGCAATTTAGTACTCCGATCACTTTTTCATCCTGAACCTGAAGGGGTACGCCCACCATTGAAACCAAACCCATCTTCTTGGCCATTTCCTTCTCTTTGAACCTGGGTTCCTTCAGAACATCTTCGATAATAAGTGGCCTTTTGTGGGTAACTACATGGCCGACCACACCTTCATCCAGTTCTAACGAACGGTCCTTCACATATTCGGGATCAATGGCTTGCGTGGCCTTGAGCCGGATCTTTTGCGGGGATACACTTTCATCAATAAGCCATAAAGAACAGATTTCCACTCCGGTTACCTTGGCCGTAACCATAACTATCAGCTTGAGAATATCTTCAAGATAAAGCTCCGATGTAATGGCCCGGCTGATATCCATAAGCCCTTTGATATATTTATCATATGTTTCCGGTATGATTTTTTCCATTTATTATTCGCTCTTAAGATTGCTGAAACTTTGAGTTGAATATATTTCATTGCACTATATCCTGCCAACGCCCTGTTATCAACAGTTATTTTTTTGGAAGGTACATACATTTTACGGGGTTCGTTGTAATAAAACGATTGACACACTGGCCATTTTTCTATTATGAGTAGATAGTCTACTCAACAAAGGAACTACCATTGGAAAATCTATTCACAGGGCTGATTGCATCAAAAACCCGCATCAAGCTGCTGATACGTTTCTTCTTCAACCCGGAAACCCGCTCCTATTTGAGGGAACTGGCCAAGGAATTCAATTGTTCCACGAACGCGGTCCGCGAAGAACTTAACCAGCTGACCAGCACCAAACTCCTCAAATCTGAAAAAAGCGGGCGCCAGGTCATTTATAAGGCAAATCAGGAGCATCCGCTCTTTCCCGAACTCAAATCCATGGTCAGTAAGGTTATGGGCCTTGACCAGGTTATCGACAGCATTGTCAGCAGACTGGGCGACCTTGAAAGCGCATACCTTATAGATGACTATGCCCAAGGAAAAGATACCGGTATCATAGATCTTTTGTTGGTAGGAAATATAGACCGCTACCACTTGAACGATTTGAGCAGAAAAACTGAACGATATATCAAGCGTAAAATCAGGTCCCTGGTTTTTACCCGGGACGAATACCGTGATCTCGAGCCCAAGCTGAAAGAACGGCCACGCGTCTTGATCTGGGACGCCAACAAAGAACAGGCTTGAAAATCAGGGCCAAGTGACATTGGGCTCCTTTTATTGTAATTCAATATAACTACTGTAATTTCATACATTTGTATTACATTTTAAAATGTAATTTAAAGGGCGGAGCTGTATAAAGAGAGATCTTTGCATAACTGAGACCTTTGAAAAATGCCAATTTTTGTTCGAGTTCAAGGGCTATTTCGCGGGGAGTTGGATGTGGCTTCCTGTGGGAGAACCCAAAAAGATGCCCTTATGACTCAACCCACAACCACAATCCCCATTTCCGCAATCATCCTTGATGAAGAAATCTATCCAAGGAAGGGAATCGACCCGAAGCGTGTGGGGATATTCGCCGAAAACCTCCGAGACGGCTTCAAGTTCGAGCCTATCGAAGTGGAACCGGTTCCCGACAAGCCTGGTAAATACCGCCTGTTAGATGGCGCGCACAGATGGAACGCCTATAA
>JABMQM010000122.1 GCA_013203195.1 Desulfobacteraceae bacterium
AAACTCTAAAAATCTTGCAAAAATACTATACTGGTTTTATACTTTATGTCAATAACCAGAAAAACCGTAGTTTACACATTTCTATTGACAACAGTAAATTTTATGTTATTGGAAATCTCTTTTTATAATCCGCTTGATTTAATGTGGAAGGGAACTAAAAGAGCTTTTGAAAAAGTTATCCTAATCAGAAATTTGGGTTAGGACATTTTCAGCAACGCTGCGATTCATTCCGGGCACAGCGCTCAGTTCTTCGAGTGTTGCTGCCCGGATTTTTTTGATGCTTCCGAAATGTTTTAAAAGTGCCTTTTTTCTTTTTTGTCCTATTCCGGGAACCGTATCAAGTGCAGAGCGTATGAATGTCTTGGAACGACGCCGGCGATGAAATGTAATTGCAAACCGGTGGGCTTCATCGCGGATTCTTTGCAGAAAAAGCAAAAGGTCCCCTTCCCTGCCCATATTAACGGGATTAACCTGACCTGGTTTGTAAATTTTATCTTGAGTCTCGCCTTTCTTTTCATCTTTTTTGGCGATACTCAAAATTTGAAAATTTCCATCAAGCCCGAGTTCTTTTAACACTGCAACCGCGATGTTAAGCTGGCCTTTGCCGCCGTCTACCATCAAAATATCCGGGTAAGGCTTTGATTTTTCGCCTTTTCCAAACCTCCTTTTTATCACTTCATCCAGACAGGCATAATCATCGCGGGCTGCAGCTGTCTTTATCCTGTATCTCCGGTAGGCCGACTTTGCCGGTCTGGCCTTTTTAAAGACCACCATGGCCGCTACGGCCTCTTTTCCTGCAATATTGGAATTGTCTACACACTCAATACGCCCAGGCAATTGCTTCATTTTAAGGCGTTTTTGGAGTCTGGAAAGCAGATCTTTGTCCACGGCCTCGGAAGCCACGAGCTCCTTGAGGCCGTCTTCAGCGTTTTGAATCGCCAGTTTAACAAGACGGGATTTTTCACCTCTCTGCGGCCGGAGAATCCTCACTTTTTGTCCTTTAATATTGCTCAACACTTCTTTGATCAGGGGTGCATCTTCAAGAATTGTCGGTATCAGAATTTCTTTGGGAATAAAAGGGGTTGTTTCGTAATACTGGCGGATAAAAGTGCCGATCATTTCCGCTTCCGTTGAGATGGTTTCTGAAAAGCTGAAACACCTCGTTCCCAAAAGGAATCCACCGCGAATAAAAAGGAGGGTTATCAGAGAAGATTCAGCAGTGCGCGCAACCGCCAGAACATCTCTGTCGATAAAATCTGTTGTAACCGCAACTTGCTTTTCAAGGGTTTTTTTAAGAGCAAACATTTTGTCCCTCAAAACCGCTGCTTTTTCAAAATCCTGGGTTGCGGCAGTCGCCATCATCTCTTTTTTTATTTTCTTGATAAGCTCGGGAGTCCTCCCTTTTAAAAACAGAATAACTTCTTTGACTATTGCTTGATACCTGTCCTGATCTACACTGAGGCAGCAAGGTGCAAGACAGGCACCCATTTGATGGTTGAGACAGGGCCGGCTGCGGTTTTGAAAAGCTTTGGTTTTGCACTTGCGAAGTTTAAAGGTCTTATGGATAACTTTCAGCGTCTGATGGACCGCCGATGCAGAAGCAAAAGGCCCAAAATAGAGGGCACCGTCTTTTTCCAATTTGCGTACAATGGTTAGGATGGGGTAGATACTGTTAATATCCAGACGCAGGGATGGATATCGTTTATCATCTCTCAAGATCACATTATAGCGGGGTTTGTGGCGTTTGATCAGGTTTGATTCAAGAATCAGGGCTTCTTTTTCGGTGTGTGTTAATATGGTGTCAAAATCCGTAATTTTCCTGACCAGCACTCCTGTTTTTATGTCCAACGGATGCTGGCTGGAATAGAATCGGGTAAAGTATGAATGCAAGCGTTTCTTCAGATTGCGGGCCTTGCCCACATAGATTATGTTTCCCCGGCCATCTTTCATCAAATATACTCCTGGTCCGGCGGAAGTCCTTGATAATTTTTCTAGGATGTCGGATGTGGGATGACTATTATCTGATTGTGGAGTCATATTGCGTAACAATCCGGGGTTTTAAAAAAACGTATTGTCAATGGGCAAACCGTTAATATTCAAATAAAATCAATTTTTTCAAGGCTTTAATCTGGTCACGTAGTTCTGAGGCTCTTTCAAAAGCAAGTTCTTTAGCGGCTTGCTCCATCTCTTTTTCCATTGCTGTGATAATATCCTCTAATTTATCCATAGAATTATAACTGGCAAGCGCTTCCGACACGTTGTCTATGGGAGTATTTTCAAGTTCATACGACGACGCGAAAACAGATGTGATATCTTTTTTAATGCTTTTCGGAATGATGCCATGAAGTTGGTTATGTGATTCCTGGATTTTGCGGCGACGGGTGGTTTCATAGATGGCCTGTTTCATTGAGGATGTTTCCACATCGGCATACATGATCACCTTACCCTCAACATTGCGAGACGCCCGCCCGCAGGTTTGAATCAGCGCTCTTGCTGAGCGTAAAAACCCTTCTTTGTCGGCATCTAATATAGCCACCAGCGAGACTTCCGGAATATCGAGGCCTTCACGCAAAAGATTAATCCCAATCAGCACATCAAATTTGCCCGCCCTCAGATCGTGGATGATATCCATGCGTTCCAAAGTATGGATATCGGCATGGAGATACCGTACCAGCATTCCCATATCAGCGTAGTATTCGCAAAGATCTTCCGCCATTCGCTTTGTCAGCGTAGTTACCAGAACTCTTTCATTCCTTTGCCGGCGTATCAGGATTTCATCAAAAAGATCGTCAACCTGGTTTTCAGCTTTGCGGACGTCTATTTGCGGATCAACGAGACCTGTCGGTCTGACGATCTGTTCCACCGGTGAGCTTCGGGCCTTTTCAAGCTCATAATCGGCAGGTGTTGCCGATACATAAATGGTCTGCAAAAGCCTTGATTCAAACTCTTCGAAGCTCAGGGGACGGTTATCCAGCGCGGAAGGTAGCCTGAACCCGTACTCAACAAGGTTCTGCTTGCGCGATCTGTCGCCTTTATACATGGCACGAATCTGGGATACGGCGATATGACTTTCATCGATAAATAACAGAAAATCATCAGGAAAATAGTCTAAGAGTGTTGGCGGCGGTTTTCCGGCTTCCCTGCCGGTCAGGTGGCGGGAATAATTTTCAATTCCGTTACAGTACCCCAGCTCCCGCATCATCTCAATATCGAAATCCGTGCGTTCTTCAATCCGCTGGGCTTCAATCAGCTTGTTTTCCGCTCTGAAATAATCGATCCTTTCCCTCAGTTCAGCTATGATCGATTCCATGGCCTTTTTCAGTATGCTTTTTTGAGTTACATAATGGCTGGCAGGATAAACCGTAGCCCTGTTCAAACGCTTGGTAACAGTCCCTTTTAAAGGATCAATCTCTGATATTCCTTCAACTTCATCGCCAAAAAAATCGATTCTAAGGGCCTTGTCTTCTTCGTAAGACGGAAAAATTTCGACCCGATCCCCCCTCACCCTGAAGATTCCTCGGTGAAAATCGACATCATTGCGCTCATAATGCATGGCAATAAGATCATACAAAAACTTGTCGCGAACAAGCTCCATCTCTTTTTCGATATCGATACGCATAGCCAGATACTCTTCGGGGGCACCAAGCCCGAAAATACATGAAACACTGGCAACTACAATGACATCCCGGCGGGAAAGCACCGATCTTGTGGCCGAATGGCGCAGCTTGTCGATCATGTCGTTAATGGAGGAATCTTTTTGGATATAGGTATCACTGGCAGGAATATAAGCTTCGGG
>JABMQM010000123.1 GCA_013203195.1 Desulfobacteraceae bacterium
CATCGAGTTTTGACTCGATTAGAGTATAAGGATTCTGAAAAAAAAGGAGAGCAGATGACAGCACAAGAACTTTTGGAAAAAATTGCCTTCAACGTCATCCAGGGAAGGGTGGAGGCTGAAGATGAAGGTTTCGATGAAGGACTGGAAGGCCAGCCGGGGGTTACCGAACTGGTCAACGAGGCCCTGGCCCAGGGCCTTGAAACCAGGGATATCGTTCTCGAAGGGTTGACCAAGTCGATGGAAGCGGTGGGGGAGAAATTTAAACGCAATGAATACCTCATACCGGACATGCTGGCATCGGCCGAGTGTGTCGGCGTGGCCATGGACATACTGAGTCCGCACCTGATTAAAGACGGAGTCGAAAGCAAAGGAAAGTTTGTTATCGCCACGGTTGCCGGAGATTTACACGACATCGGCAAAAACATTGTGGCCATCATGCTCAAGGGAGCCGGATACCAGGTCATTGATCTGGGCACGGATGTCTCTGCGGACCGCATCATGACGGCTATCAAGGAAAACCAGGCACCGTTCGTCGGTCTTTCGGCCTTGTTGACCACCACCATGCGGGTCATGGGTGAGGTTGTTCAAAAGCTGAAAGAAGAAGGGATGCGTGACCGCGTCAAGGTCCTTATCGGCGGCGCTCCCACATCCATTGAATTTGCCCAAGAGATCGGTGCGGATGCCTATTGCAAAGATGCGTTTCAGGCCATTGACCTATTGAGAGAAATAAAACGCTCGCCGTAATATTTGTTTTGTTACCTTAACCAGGGGGACAGGAGAAATCATGGGAGAAAAGGGAGAGAAGAAGGCGTATACACAGGCACACAGCACGGGAAAATATGAAAAAGCAAGCGGACTGAGCGGAAAATATGACAACGTTCGAAGGTTTTGGGAAGATCAAAACACGGCTATTTTTCTGCGCCCTGCACTGAATAATTTGGTGGAACGAAAGAAGATAAACCTTGAAAGAATACGTATTCTTGACCTGGGTTGCGGCAGCGCCGACGGATACGACCTTTTAATGAATGTAACAACCAAAGATCCCGGTCTTTTCGAATTCATTACCGCTGCCATTACACCGGACATGCTTCAAGAATATGTTGGGATCGACATTAACCCCGACCTTCTTCAACAGGCCGAAGAACACATCGGCCAGCTTCCAAAAACACGGTTTATACAAGCAGACCTTTCAAACGGCCTGACAGAAAAGATAACCGAAAATCCCCCTTTTGATATATATTTTACCTCCTACGGCACCTTTTCACACTTTCATGATCATCAGTCCGTGAAAATTATTGCCGATATTGCCAGGCATGCACCCAATCGGGCGATTTTTATGGGGGACTGGCTGGGTCGTTATACCTGTGAATGGCAGGATCTGTGGCATCATCCCGCTGACGAAGAATATTTCATGGATTATCGAATTTCCTATATTTATCCTGAGGAAGAACGGGATCAAATGGAGATTTCATCCTTTCCGTTACGACTGATAACAAAAGATGAAATTATGAAAATTATTGACCAGGCGTCGAAGGAATCAGGGGTTACGATCGAGCCGATCAAGTTTTTTGATCGTTCCATATTCATCGGTCGCCACATGGATACCAGAGACTACAACGCCAATTGCCCAAAGTTGCGGTTTCCGGTGAATTCACTCTTTGAGGGATATGTTCGTACAGATCTTGAAAGCCTTTTGGTCGACTATGTGCCCCGGCCGGGGTTTGATCATCTGAACAATTTTTTTGAAATGTTTTTCATGTGCTGCAACACCTTGGTAAACTATACTATTTTACTGCTCAGCAATTATGATACAGAAACTGAAAAACTAAATGATGTTCCGAAAATTATGCCCTATTATCCGGACTCTCTTAAAGAAGCCATGGAAACCATGCGCAGAGTTGTTGAAGGGGTTGGATGGGTGCCCTGGGGCGATGTGCGGGCAAATGTCATAGAAACGCACCTTGGCTATTCTCTTCGCAAGCTCGAAACGGATCTTCAGCCCGGCACAGGATTTGGACACGGAATAGTGGGAATCTTCGAGATACGAAAATAAAACCGAAAAAGGATTTCACGTATGTGCGGGATTGCAGGAATATGGGGCCAAGCAGATGTGTCGCTTGTCAAAAATATGATGTCACGGGTCCGTCACCGGGGCCCGGATGCCGAAGGCATGTTTGTATCACAAAATGGTCCCGGGGTTTTAGGACATCGCCGATTGAGCATCATGGATCCCGAGGGCGGCGACCAGCCGATTTACAATGAAGCAAAAACCATGGCCGTCATTGCCAATGGAGAGATTTATAACTTTCCGCATTTACGTGCCGAACTTGCCAAGCGACACAAGCTGTACACAACCAGTGACTCAGAGGCCATCGTCCATCTTTACGAAGACCACGGTGTATCCATGGTCGAGCATCTGGACGGCATGTACGCCTTTGTCGTTGCTGATGAACACAATCTTTTTGCAGCTCGCGATCCCATTGGGATCAGACCGCTCTACCTGGGCAAAAAGAACGGTGCCTGGCTTTTCGCCTCAGAGCTTAAAGCCTTTCCCTCAAATTGTGATTCGGTGCAGGAATTTCCCCCCGGCGCTTTTTTCCATTCTGACCGGGGATTTTCAACCTTTTACACAGTTCCCGAGGTTTTAAGCCGGCCGGCTCCGGTAAAGGATTACATTAATAACATCAGAGAAACCTTGGAAAATGCCGTGGTCAAACGGTTGATGAGCGATGTGCCGTTAGGGGCATTCTTGTCGGGCGGTTTAGACAGCAGTATCATTGCTGCGCTGGCCAGAAAACAGATGGATCGTCTCCATACGTTTTCGGTGGGCATTGAAGGCAGCCGCGACCTCGAAGCAGCCCGCCTGGTCTCCAGACACCTTGACACCATTCACCATGAATATATTCTCACCGAACAAGAGGTAAAAGATAAGCTGCCGGAAATCATTTATTATCTGGAGTCTTTCGACCAGGATCTGGTGCGCAGCGCCATCCCCTGCTATTTTACTTCCCGGCTGGCTGCCGATTATGTCAAAGTGATACTCACCGGTGAAGGCGCGGATGAACTTTTCGGCGGATACACCTATTATAAAGACATCGTAGACGCGGATTTTTTGCATCGCGAATTACGCCGGTCGATAACTTCGCTGCATAACATAAATCTTCAGCGGGTCGATCGGATGACCATGGC
>JABMQM010000013.1 GCA_013203195.1 Desulfobacteraceae bacterium
ACCGACAAGGGAGTTCAGGTTTTCAGTCATCGTAGCCACGGATATTAGTGAGCGCCAAGCCTCGTCATCGGTTTGAAATGCCCCGTCACTCTTTATGGCCTCTACCAGTCTCCCCGCGGAGCCGACTGCCGATGAAAGATCGCCTTGGGCGATCTCCCCGGCGATTGAAGAGATCTTGGCAATCGGCCTTATGACCCTTTTGGCAATAACCCCTGCCACTATGGTTGTGATAAAGAGGATGCCCAACCCGGCAGCTATGGCCCACCAGAACAGGTTGTCTAAGGTTTCTTCTACTGTGACTCCAGAACCTATCCGGCCCTTTTCAATCCAGACGAGGATAAGGAATGCGGCGACCAGCAACACCAGTGAAAGAGCTGGCAAAAATGTTATTTTGTATCTCAATTTCATGCGTTATTAATTCACCCTTACGACTTATGACAGGTACCTCACGATCTCCTGAACACCCCTCCTGATTTTCCTGTCCTTTTCCAACTTTCCCAAAAATCTTATGTTGACCTTACCCCAACTAAGGGGGTTAGAGACGGCAGTGTAATTCAACTTACCAAAAAGATCATCTATCTCTGATTGGTCTTGCCAGTGTGAGTGACCCAGTTTCTTCACTATATTTGTTCAAGCCACTGATAAATATCTTCTGCAACCTTCTCCCAGCCTTTTTCCCAGATAATGGAGTGGGCATGATTCTGGTATTCTTTGTATGTTGCAACGTGTGCATATTTGTCGGCCGTCTTTTTGACAACCTTGGCGGGCGTAATACGGTCTTCTGATGCGCCGATGATTAATAACGGGCATTGGACTGTCCCGGGCTTAACCCTGGACGCTGCTCGCACATCGAAAGCCCAAAACCCGATTTCCCTAACCGCCCGACCGGATTCTGCCACGCTACGGTCATAGATATATCTCTGTTCATCCGGCAGCAGCAAATGCATCATTGCGTAAACGGCAGCATTAAATGACAACCGATGCGGAAAACCTAACCATTTAAATTTTAAAAGTGGCCCGGCAAAGCTTCTTTGGACGGACCATTTAAGGGCGTTGATACCAGCCGGCGACGCCGGTGTAATCATTACGACTGCTCTTGCGAGATCCCTCCCAGCCAGCATGAGCGAGAGCAGACCGCCCATGGAATGACCAATGATGATGGGCTTTTCAGGCAATTTTGTTATTTCTGCTTCCAGATCCGAAACGTAATCTTTTAATCCGGTTCCGCCCAACCCTTTCGGAGGTTTGTCTTTTGGATTAACATTGTGGTGCCGAAGATAAGGCCTTATGCACCTGAAACCTTTCCCCTCGAAAAAATCTTTGTAGTTTTCCCAATACCATCCTCCGCCCCACATACCGTGAATCATAAAGATCGTTGACATCATGATTTACCCTCCAGGTGTTCCGTTAAGTATGTTTTTATGCTATTGTGAATGCCTTTAATAAAAGCATTTTTCAATCATTGTATTCTCACATGTCAGGGTCTGACCCCGGTCCCTTCACAATTTCAATTTCCTCATCCGCCAGGTCATACAGTTTATAGACCAGTTTATCTATTTGGCGGTCGGTGGCTTCGATTTGTCGCCTTAGCACTTCTTTAGCCTGAGGGGTTTTGGTTTCGACGAGCTTTTTGTTAAGGTCCAGGATGGTGTTGACAAGGCTGACAATTTGATCATGGTTGGCTTTGTCATCCGGATGGTTAAAGTCGATGGGCCGGATGGGAAGTATGGAGATATACATCGGTTTATATTCAAAGTAACCGCCTTGCTTTGTTGATGAAATAGAATGTATGTAAAAATCGAGCAATTTTGAGCTGATTAAACCGAGTAGATACTTATCCGTTGTCGGTATTATGGTTGTCTTGTCATTGGAATAAAAACCATCAGAATCGAAAGCATATGAAGCGGACTTCACAATTGCAGGAACGATGATTTTCGGCTTCTCAAATTCGGCGTAATAATCGACGGTATCTTGAATTTCATACCATTGATAAGAACCCGGTTTTCTACCTTGCCATTTTTCACCTTTCCAGTCTTTTGGACGCGGCATAAGCCTTTCCTTAAACTGCGCCAGATAATTCCTGATGGCAGCATGTTTTTCAATATGAATGCCGCGTCTTGCGAATATTACATATTTTTCGCTGAATACAGGCTGGTATCGTTTGATATCCCTTCCGACGAGGAACGGCTTTATGACTTCCGCACTTTTGGGGTCATCGGTGATCAGTTTCTTACGGGTCGCATCATCAATAACAAATGCTTCATTTAAACCGGTCAGAACTCCACGATAAATTTTCCCATCAACATACTTACCTAATGTGACACCGCTTTTACGGAGTTTATCCAATAAATCCTGGCTTTTTTGATTCAGCAGCGCCCAACCGCTTTCATCGAGCATATTTTGTCGCACATCATAATGATTTTGGGCTACATACTCTTCCAGGTTGGTAAAATCCAAAGTCTTGATTGTTGATGCTCGGAAGGTTGGGTCTGGTGCCTTTTTCTGAATGATGATGATGCATGGATAAGTTGTTGCATGCTTGAACACTGGCAGGTCGCCGAAATCAATAATTTCAACAATATTTTGCTGTTTCATCCAATGCCGAAGGGGCTTGCCGTAATTTGCCCGAAACCACTTGTTGGCGACGATATAAGAGAAGAACCCGCTTTGCTTTAAAAGCGATACGCCCTTTTCAATAAAATAGGTATATAAATCGGCGACACCGTGATAAACGGTGAACCGTTTTTCAAAATAGGCTTTTGAATCCTTTAAACTTTCCTGTCTGATATACGGAGGATTCCCGATTACTGCATCGAATCCGCCGTTTTTCATGATTTCCGAGAACTCATCTTCCCAGTCAAAGGCGTTAATGCGGTACATCTCTTCATCATCAAAGAGATTTATCTGTTGCAGATCATAGAAATCAGACCCAATCAGGGAATTACCGCATTTGATGTTGTCACCCAAATCAGGCAAGGCACGTTGTTGAAAAAGGGAAAGCTGGCGTTGGATTGTCTCTTCATCTTCGCCTTCCAGGACTTTGAGCAGAAGAGATAGC
>JABMQM010000124.1 GCA_013203195.1 Desulfobacteraceae bacterium
AGTCCCAAGAGTGGCCGTCAGTCAGAAATCGTTTTTATTCCGAAAAAGATTGCTGACCGTTTAAAGGATTATATTAGATTCAGAGGATTGACACTTGAACAACGGGTATTTCCATTGGGCTATACCGGAGCCAGGGAAATTGTGAAAAAGGCCGGTTGCATTGTTGGAATCGATCTTAAGCCCCATGATCTGAGAGGGCATGCGGCAACATATGCATCTAGAGCGGGTGCCCCGCTCGAAATTGTAAGCAAGGTGATTCTTCGTCATGCTAATTTGTCCACCACACAGCTTTACCTCGGAAAAATCAGCGATACAGAAGCCATCCGGTGGATCGAATATGTTTTCAGTTAAAATGAAGAACCGGGGGGCCTCTTTTTGGCCGCCCCGGTTCAAAGAATATTTCCGATATTCCTCAGCCCCTTTAAATTTGCACTACTATAAGGTCATAGCCTGAGTGTTCAGATTTCGTATCTTAGCTTTGAATTTTTTGAGATCGTCAAAGATTATGATTGGTAAATGTTATCTTGAAATTTTATCTCTTGCTGTAAAACAATTGGTGAGGCAGAAATCGCAAATTTAAAGTAATATGGGGCGATGAAAAACTCGTGATTTCCGGATCCGATATTCTGGGACGTCTACTGTGCGGCATCGTCAGACGCGAAGCATCCGCTGTAAAATAAATCCATAGACTTACTTTGTAAAAGCCAAGGTCGGAATCGACTGCCGGTCAGGGACAAATAGTCCAAATGGCTTTGGCAGCCGGTGCAAGCATCTAATCAAAGTGGGATCGCGCTTTTTTTATCGCTTCGTTTAGGGATTGCCAGGCGTTATTCACTCCTTCTTTTATGTCCTTCCACGCGTCTTCGCTGGCCACGTCGATTTGATCCAGCTTCTGACTCATTTTTCCGCGCCTTTTCTGAAGGGTCTTCAATTGTTCTTCGAATTTCTTCTTTACTTCGACTTTGGCATTTTGTGCTTTGGCCTCTAGCTTATTGCGTTCAATGTTCCATTTGTAGTTTAGATCATCGAACTTGGCTTTCATCTTCTCTAAATAGGAATCTTTGGTTTCCATAACTTCCTCCATAAAATTACTCGGAGATGAATTTATACCAATTCTGTGATGAATCAGCAATCGTTGACCCGGTCCGATCTTTAATTGATGCTTCTTTGCCTTCATTGAAACATGAAAATCAATTTTGTTAATCAGGATTCGTTAATGGTGGTTATTCACGATACACATGTGCTCGGGTTATCGGTAAAGCATTGTTTGATCCCTTGGAGAAGAGAATCTGAAACAGTTGAGACTTGCCGCACTTAAATCCTGCTGCGGTACTGTGAAAAAAAAGACGCCATTGTTTCACAAACGCTTCATCAAACAGTTCCCTTATTTTTTCTATATTTTCCTCGTAATTTTCTATCCACTTTTCAAGAGTTTTGGCATAGTGCAACCGCAAATTTTCTACATCTATTATGGAAAAACCGGTTTTTCCCATCTCGGACGTGATTTCATGAAGTGCAGGAATATAGGCCCCCGGGAAGATATAATTAAACGTCCAGGGATCGCTGGCAGACGGGGTATTTCCCCCAATGGTATGTAGCAGACCCAGCCCACCGGTTTTCAATAAATCCGAAACTTTTTGAATAAAGGTAGGTATAAATTTTTTCCCAACGTGTTCAAACATACCGATGGAAACTATTTTATCAAACTTTCCGCTTAATTGTCGGAAATCCTTGTACAAAACCTTGAGGCGATCTTGAAGCCCCAATTCCTTGATTTTACGATTGGCATACTCGAACTGATTTTTCGATAACGTATTTCCTACCCCCCGAATACCGTATTTCTGGGCCGCAAAGATAAGCATTCCACCCCAGCCGCAACCAATGTCGAGCAGCGTTTCATCAGACTTAAGTATAAGTTTTTTAGCAATATGCTCGTACTTATTCAATTGCGCTTGTTCAAGAGAATCGTCTGACCTTTTAAAATATGCGCATGAGTAAGTCATGGTTTTGTCAAGGTAAAGTGCGTAGAATTCATCGCCCCGATCGTAATGGTAAGAAATATTTTTCTGAGCACACCGCCGTGTATTACGGTTTAGCATCCCGAGGATAAAAATTCGAAATTGCTGCCATAAAGGTAACTTGTAATCGTCAAAACCAATGGCGAATCCAAGACGAAAAAATTCCACCATACAGCTCTCTATTTCCAGATCTCCCTCCATATAAGATTCGCCAAGCCCCAAAAAGCCTTTGCCGATGATACTACGAGCACAACTTTTGGTCTTCAAGCGTATAGTTACACTGGGAACATCCCCGAAACGTATTACATCACCATCCCATAATTCAAAGGCAAAGCATGCCTTTGGATCAGCTTGATGCATCATCTGGGCTATATTTTTGATAGCCTTTTTCATAATCCCTCGCTTATTTCTTGACCCCTTATTCTAATTCTTCATAGGTTGGCTTTTTAACCATTAGGAAACCCCCACCTGCTGTAAAAACAAAGACCCATCACCTTCGCATATTTTAAAACAGTGGATGAACCTTTACTGGTTTAATAATGGTTTTATCCCTTGCTTTGGTTATGTCTCGGTTAGTTTTATTGTGTTTTTAGCCCGTTAAAATCAATACGCTATGGCCTGTCAATTTCAGCACGGATTGAAGAGTTACCGATGAATCAAAATCGCTTCAGGCATCATGTAAATACTGGAAAGAGATTGAATAGGTGTATTGTTTAATATTTTCTAATGTATGTCAAATTAATTCGATTTTGGGGAAAAGGGCAAAGGGATCTGGTTAAGTTGAGCAATAGGTTATCTTTTTAGAAAAATGCTGCCATACAATACATTTCATAATATGTTTGCCGGCCCTGGTGATTTCTCAATCGGTGGCGGCGATCTGTCTTTGGGGAACCACCGTCGGCTCGATGTTGCCGCTCATGTTCCAGCGGATCGGAGTAGATCCGGGCTACGCATCGAGTCCCTTCGTCGCCACGTTTGTCGACGTCACTGGCATCGTGATCTACTTTTCGATTGCCAAGGTATACCTGCTGTAAAGTCGGCCGACGCCCCGATAATCACTTGACACGCGTCGGTCCCCTGACGCCGCCGGTCTATTTCGCCACAACGCCTTCCGCGTGCTGCGGTTTGAGTACTAACGTGATCCAATAAAGGAGGACGCGACTCACGCTTCGCCGATAATCAGCGTCGTACTCGTCACGGTAGGCGTTTTCGCCGTAGAAAAACATCCACGAGTCTTGTGCGTAATAGACTAATCGATGGATGACGTGGGGATCCAGGAAAAACAAGATGCACACATACGCCACCTTCCTCAATGTCAGCCTGATTTTCACGGCCTGGAAATGCTGCCGGTCTCTGACTCCGGTCAGCCGATAGTCTTCCGTCTTGTCATTGACCTTCAAGACATCAAACCAAGGTTTGCAGAGTTTAAGTGGCCCCTCATCCACGAACGGATAGTGTCCCGAATACAACTTATCCATGAAGTAGGCATGGAAGTAGAAT
>JABMQM010000125.1 GCA_013203195.1 Desulfobacteraceae bacterium
ATCCAGCATCCAGCATCCCCGATGAATCGGGATTTCCGCTTCGCTCCAACCAGCATCCAGTATCCCCGATGAATCGGGATTTCCGCTTCGCTCCAACCAGCATCCAGCATCATTTTTCCGAGGCAACAGAGTCGGGCTGTCGGCAACACCTCGGTTGGGGGCCAAGCTTCACTTGTCTTTTAATGATAAACCGAGGCTGTTGATCCAGTTTAAAATTGCGGTGTTCAGCAGTTTGTATAAATTTTCGGAACCGCCCAGCCCGCGGCGGCCGAAATAATAGTTAATTTCAAGAAAAAGAGGTTCAGCGGGTCTGGGCTCCGCTGCAAAGAGAATGTCAAAACCCGCCAGGTTGATGCCGGTTTGATTGCAGAACGCCTTAACGGCTGCCACTGCAAGTTGTTGCAGGTCCGGATCGGCATCAGCATCGATCACAGCCCCCTGGGCCAGGCTTGAGCCAAAACTTTCGGTGCTGTTTTGGATGCGCCAGTAGGACAAAAAAGTTTGCCCGACAACCACAACCCTAACAGACCGGTTGCCGTCCGGGATATAGTTTTGGAGCAAAAATCCTGATCGGCCCCCCTTTTCAAAATCTGCGGCGGTTTGCAGCACCCGGTCTAATTCGTCCGAAGAGTTTATTAAAAAGACGTGATTGCCTTCTCCGCCCCAGTCAAACTTGAATACCAGGGGAAAACTCCGGGTCGTTTGGCCGCCGAAGCTGTCTGGGTGATTATAAAAAGAGTCGAGATTGCGATAGGTTGCAGTTTCAGGATGGGGCGCATTGGTTTCAGCAAAAAGTCGGGCCTGTCCGATTTTGCCGGCATATTTGAATCTGGCGTCAAAATTGGGAAAGACATTTGCGCAGTTTTGCCGGGCCATTGCGTACAGGGACCTGAAGCATCCTTGTGGAAGCACGACCGCATCCGCAGCCCGGATGGCGGCAAGATCTTCGGCGTCGGGCTCGCGACCGGCGCAGATGATGTTTTTATCGGCTTCAAAAAAGGGGTGATATGAAAGCATCATCAGTAACCAAACTTTCTTAAAGCTTTGGTATCTTTGCTCCAGTTTTTCTGTACGCGCACAAAAAGCTTTAAAAAGACTTTCGTACCCAGCATGCGTTCGATTTCTAGTCTGGCCGCCTGGCCGACTTGCTGGAGCTTGCTGCCGTTTTTGCCGATTACCATGCCTTTTTGGGAGGCACGCTCAACGTGGATGGTGGCGTTAATTTTTACAAGGGCGCCTTTTTTCTGTTCAGAAAATGACTCCACGGAGACGGCTGTGGAATAGGGTATTTCCTGGCCTGTTGTGCGGAAAACTTTTTCGCGTATCATTTCAGCAGCAATAAAGCGTTCCGGCATATCAGTGATGGTATCTTCAGGAAACAAGGGCGGACCTTTGGGCAGCAAAGATTCCACGGTCTCGATAAGCTCTTCAACCTGAGCGCCCAGGATGGCTGAAACCGGTATGATGGCTTCGAAAGCATATTTCCGGGACCATTGATCCATCATGGTAAGCAGCAGCGTCTTTTTAATTAAATCTATCTTGTTGAGCACAAGCACGACCGGCTGCTTTAGTGCGTTTAATTTTTTTACTAAAAAAGCTTCGGCATCCGGATCAGGGCCGGCTACGTCGACAACAACCAGGATGACATCCACATCTCCCATGGCTGTAAGGGCGGCATCTACAATTCTGATGTTAAGCGGATGAGCTGTTTGATGAACGCCCGGGGTGTCAATGAAAAGAAGCTGTGCCCCCGGCCTGTGTAGAACACCGAGGATGCGGTTACGAGTAGTTTGCGGCTTTTTGGAGGTAATGGAGATTTTTTCTCCCAGCATCTGGTTTAAAAGCGTTGATTTGCCCACATTGGGAGCACCGGCAATGGCGACAAAGCCGGATCTGAAATCAGCAAGCTGATTGTTAATATGCTGCATGCGTTTCACCTTAATAATATTTATCGAACAGGATCACCCGTCTTCGCTAAAGCTACGCCGCGGCAAGGCAGGATGTCCAGAATTTAGTTATAAGTTTCACAGCTTCCGGCCTGTCTCCTTGAACGCGGGGAAGAAGCTGTGAAAAACTGACCTAATCCAAAAATTTTTAGTACGTTCACCCATCTTTATGGAAAAGTTGCTTTTCCTTTTATGGAGCATTGTCGATTAACTGATCAATTGCACCCCAAACGGCATCTTTGCCCTGGCGCGACTTGGCAGAAAACAATATCAGGTCATCGACATCAACGCCCAGAGCGTTAGCATTTGCAAGGCGCTGTTTAATCCGGTTTGTTTTAGAGAGCTTGTCCACCTTGGTAAGCACCAGAACGCAGGGATTGTTGTAATCATGGATCCAATCAATAAAGCTTGTTTCCTGCATGCCGGGTGTCCGCCGGATATCCATGATGAGCACGACACCCCTTAATACCTGTCTGGTTGAAAGGTATGTCTCGACCATGGGCCCCCATGATTTTCGCACCGATGCCGGGACTTTGGCATATCCATATCCCGGAAGATCCACAAAGGAGAATGCTTTGTTGATTAAAAAGAAGTTGATTAACTGGGTGCGTCCGGGTGTTCTGCTGGTCTTGACCAGGCTCTTGCGGTTTAAGAGCGTATTTATCAGGGAAGATTTTCCCACATTGGAGCGCCCGGCAAACGCGATCTCCGGCAAATCGTCAGCAGGATAATGTTTTGGTTTGACAGCACTTTTAATAAATTCAGACGATTTAACAATCATCTTGTGTAATCTCTTTGTCTAAACACGGTTTTCTGCTGTCTGGTCTGCAAGAATAGCTTCTGTCGACTTTTCAATTTTCGGCTCAATTATTATGTTTGCGGTTGATATTTTAAGCTTCCTTGGTGGTAACTTCCTTACTATTACGATGCGATATTTTTTGCAAGTCAAGCAAACAAGATTCAGGGTTATTAAACCAGGCCGTTGGTTTGGGTACAAGTATTCTGGCCATCGTGACACGGGGGGACAGAAAGGTTGAAGGAAAGGGAAGCGACCTGAGGCTTTTGGTAACTTTTTACAAGGAGGCCCGGGGTATAGATGACTGTTTTTCATTTTCGCGCAGCGATGACATCAAGGCTTCCCGAGCCGCTCCTCAAGTCCCGAATGCCTTTCGCGGGGCGCTCCTTAAGTCCATCTTTGGACGCTCTTCAATCCCTCAGCGCCTTTGCGCCTTGGCGTGAACCAATCTTTTATCCCTTCGCATCAAGGCTCATCGAGCCGCTCCTCAAGGCCAGAATGCTTTCCCGGGCCGCTCCTCAAGCCCCG
>JABMQM010000126.1 GCA_013203195.1 Desulfobacteraceae bacterium
GAATTCAATGAATCCATCAAAGACTGTGCCCGCAGAGAACTTTCTGAAGAAACCGGCATTAAGATCAAAAACATCAGAGTTGGTCCATATACCAATGATATTTTCAAGAAAGAAAAGAAGCACTATATCACCTTATTTGTCGTTGCAGATTACGATTCCGGCGTGTTAGAACTCAAAGAACCCGAAAAGTGTGAAAAATGGGATTGGTTTGAGTGGGGCAAACTACCGGAACCATCGTTTTTGCCGATCAAAAATTTGATGGCGTCGCAAAAAGTCCCATTTACTGCGTTGTAGTATTTTTGCAGAGACTCGGCATACTACATGTATTGCTTTCCCCAAACGTCTTGGAGCCGGCTTTTTCGGCGGCAAGGGGTTTATCCTACAACGCCTCAGAGGAGACGGTATGGCCTTTGTTCATGCTTGCGGTACGGTTATCAAAAAATGGTAAAAAAAATTATTTCCGGTGGTCAAATCGGCGCTGACCAGGCGGCCCTTGATGTTGCCATAAAATTGGGTATTCCTCATGGCGGATGGATTCAAAAGGGGCGTAAAACTCAAAGCGGCACCCTCCCGGACAAATACAAATTGAAAGAAATGCCCACTGCCAGCTATATAAAACGAATCGAGCAGAATGTAATAGATTCGGACGGAACGCTGATTATATCTTACGGAATACTAACCGGCGGTTCAGATCACAGCCGCAAAATGGTATTGAAGCATAAACGGCAGTTACTGCACATAGATTTATCACAAATTGCAGCCCTTCAAGCCGCAAAGCTAATCAACTCATGGATATCGCTGTATCATATAAAGATATTAAATATAACGGGGCCAAGAACCAGCGAAGATCCTAAAATATACAAAGCTGTTATGGATATACTTGAGAGTGCTTATTATTTGAGCCAGGTTGAAGATAGAATCCTTACGCTCGATTCCTTCTATCAAACCCCGCCAAAGGACCGCTCATCTTCTCCTCCGATTCATACCAAAACCGTTGATGATGCCGTTGAACTACTAATTACGGAAATGCCTTTGAAAGATAGAGCCACAATGGCCAACTTCACAAAAGATGAACTGGCTCCGCTTAATATGACACTGGGTATTTACATCAGAAATCATTTATTTCAAAAAGGCGCCAACAGTGAGTTGCTGGCGTCATGTTCCCATGTTTCCGAAAATGAACATCTTAGCGAAAGCGATGCGGCTTTTGTAATTATAGAAAAGCTATGGGAAAAACTGCGGGTAACCCATAGATTGAGAATTGTTAAGTAAGGATAAGGATATGCAATCAAACGACCATGCAAACAAATTATATATCGACGGGCAATGGGTCAATGCCGACAGCGGAGCAACCTTTGACGTTTTCAATCCGGCCAACGGCGAAAAGATCGGAGAAGCAGCCGACGGCAGCGGCAGCGATGCCGCGCGGGCCATCGAAGCGGCCCAAAAGGCCTTCGGCCAATGGGCGGGCCTCACTGCTCATCAGCGTTCTGAATACCTGTATGAAGCCTATCAGAAAATGACGGCCAACCGGGAACACCTGGCCCGGCTCATGACCGAAGAACAGGGTAAGCCGCTGAAGGCTTCCCGCGGTGAAGTTCAGTACGGTGCCGATTTCCTGCTCTGGTATGCAGAAGAGGCCAAACGGGTTTATGGAAAAACCATCCCGGCCCCCCGCTCTGATCAGCGTTTTATGGTGTTGCGCCAGCCGGTGGGTGTAGTGGCGGCCATTACGCCCTGGAACTATCCGGTCTCCATGGTAACACGCAAGGTGGCCCCTGCCCTGGCAGCCGGCTGCACGATTGTATTGAAACCGGCGGAAGCCACCCCGCTGTGCGCCGTAGAGGTTTTTAAAATTCTCCATGAAGCCGGAATTCCCGCCGGTGTAGCCAATCTCGTTACTGCTCTGAATCCGGCTCCCGTAGGAGAAGTCTTTGTCCAAAATCCCCTGGTTCGCAAGCTTACTTTCACCGGATCAACCGAAGTAGGCAAGATCCTGGCAGAAGGTGCCGCCCGGCAGGTAAAAAGGATCTCTCTGGAACTCGGCGGCCACGCACCGTTTATTGTATTTGAAGACAGCGATCCGGTACATGCCGCCAAAGGCGCCGCTCTGATAAAATTTTTGAACACCGGACAAACCTGCATCAGCCCTAACCGGATCTTCGTTCATCGCAGCATCATGGCTCCGTTTATCCGGGAATTCAAAAGCCGAGTCTCCCGCATGCTTACCGGCAGCGGCTTTGAGGATGGTGTCAGCATCGGACCGCTGGTAGACAATGCAGCCTTACAAAAAGTACAGCAACAGGTCTCTGATGCACTGGATCAGGGTGCCGCGCTGGTCTGCGGCGGACGCCGGCTGACGGAAGACAACCTGGATAGGGGTCACTTCTATGCCCCTACGGTTCTTTCCGATGTCACGCCGCAAATGTTAATTTTTCGTGAAGAGACCTTTGGTCCGGTGGCCCCTATAATTGCCTTCGACAGTGAAGAAGAGGTCTTGGCATTGGCCAATGATACCAATTACGGTCTGGCCGCCTATATCTACACCAATAATCTTTCCAGGGCCATGCGCATGTTTGAAGCCTTGAACTTCGGCATCATCGGTATCAATGACATCAATCCCACTTCAGCAGCCGCTCCTTTCGGCGGCATGCAGGAAAGCGGTCTGGGTCGTGAAGGCGGCCGCGAAGGCATCGAAGAATACCTTGAGACCAAACTGGGCGGTTTTTCTATTTAATATGCAAGCAAAATTGAAAATACGAATATGCCAGGTCGGCCCCTGGGGTTTGAATGCGTATGTGCTGGTTTGTTCCGCAAGCGGCCAGAGCGTCCTTATTGACCCCGGCGCCGAACCGGATACATTGGAGTTGTTACTGGCGGAAAGTACGGCCATGGCGATATTGCTGACACACTCTCATTCCGATCACACCGGCGCTCTTGCTGAAATGCGAAGGAGACTTAAAGTCCCGCTGATGGCTCACCCCGGGATCCACGCTGACGGCACTGATCTGGATGCCGACCGCCGGCTTTCCCATAACAGTGTTGTCAAAGTTGGTAAGCATCAATTGAAGGTACATCATACCCCCGGTCATACTGATGACCAAATTTCTTTTATGATTAAAGATGATCATTACGCCATCGTTGGAGATACGATTTTCGAAGGGGGCCCGGGAAAAACATGGTCCGTGGAGGGCTTCCGGACCACCCTGAAGACCTTGCAAAATGTCGTCTTGTCCTGGCCCGATAAAACCATATGCTATCCGGGTCATGGACCTTCCTTTCGCTTAGGGGATAAGCGCAAAGATATAGAAGCATTTCTAAGCAAGGATCACGGAGCATTTTTTGGAGATGCCGCGTGGGAAATGTCCGGATAAGTAAAATCTCCTAACCCAAAGGACCAGGCTTTGACTTGCCCCATAGTGCTGTACCTATCTCAAATTGAGCAAATTAAATTCCAACTATCAAATAACAAATCTCAAACAAATAACAATGACCGAAACTCGAAAATCCAAACAAGGTCTCGCCCTGGAAGGTTTTGGTCATTGGATATTGGAATTTGAGTTTTATTTGTAATTTGGTGCTTGGAGTTTGTGATTTTATACACAAAACTCCTAGTAAGAACCGGATCTCTCTGACCTGGCCCACATGGCCAGGTTTTTCGGGAATAAATAAATCACCGGAGATAATACCGATGAAAAGGCGCTGTCTGACGATAACAATAATGTTCTTTTGCTTTTTATGGACTGTGAATGGGATTGCGATCAACGTCAATGACATCCCGCATTCGCATACTAATATCTTTTTAGACCAAAATAAAAAGATATATATCAAAGACAAAAAACAGAATCGTTATGACCTCAAACCGGAAGAGCCCCAATATACCCTTCGGATGGTGCGCGGTAATCCCACGGGATCAGCCACCGGCATTGCTTTTAACTTTCATGATCCCGATTACGGCATCACCCTTGAAAGAGGCACCCTTTATTATGGCTTTATCAATCACGGGGA
>JABMQM010000127.1 GCA_013203195.1 Desulfobacteraceae bacterium
CTGCAGGGAATGCGCTCGCTGTGCAGTTTAAAGGTCTCTTTTCATGATGTTACATTCTTGCTTGCTTTTTGTGACTGCATTACCTCTTTTTGCCTTTTCAGAACATATTTGTGAATCGCTTCAACTTCATCCTCTCCAATTTCACGAAATCGGCAATGACAAACATTTTGATCGTCTATGGTATTGATCTCCAAAATAGGCGCCAAGGTTACATTCTGATAGGGCAGCAGCAATTCTATTGTCTGAGTGTCTCCGCTTTTAAAACCCTTGTTTTTAAACGCAAGGCCGCCTGCGCTAATATTGACCATCTGCACTTTTTCTCCACCGAACTTAAAGACTATGGGAGCATTTGCGGGCGGGAGGACCCTATAGGATGAACGCCTGTCATTGGATTCAAAAGAAAATATCTCAGAATTATTTTGTTTCTCTTTCCAGAACAAATTCAACCCTCCTGTTAATCGCCCTGTTTTCGGCGGAGTCATTGGCAACCAAAGGAAGAAGATCTCCATAACCGGTGGCCGTGAGACGCATGGGGCTAACCTCGCCATCAATGAGATACTTCAGAACTGTGGTGGCCCGGATGGCAGATAGTTCCCAATTTGAAGCAAATTGGGCCGTAGAAATAGGGGTGTCATCCGTATGTCCCTTGATATTTACATTAAATTCTTCGTAATCTTGTATAATGTCGGTTATTTTATCTAAAATCGGTTTTGCATCTTCGTTCAGTTGGGCGGCACCGGAGTCAAAGAGGACTTTACCCCGGATTTGAATGTGTATCTTGCCATCGGATATTTGGGCTATGATATGTTGACCCAGTTTCTTTTCTTGGATCAAATCATCAATATCACCCAACATCTCATTTTCTCTGGATTTTAACCCTGACAAATCCGCCAGGCTGATTTTCTGGTCGAGGTGTTCAGGCACCTTAACGATTTCCAAAAGACCTATTCCAGGATTTTTTTCACCAAGATTGACCTGTATAGAAGATATGACACGTTTGAACTTGACTAGATTTAGGGACGATATGGCATACATTAAAATAAAAAAGACCAGAAGCAGGGTCATCAAATCGGCATATGTCACAATCCAGGAGACTTCATCTTCATCTTCAATTAGATCTAAGATATCGGGTCTGCTAAGTTTCATGTTATCTTGTCCTCATAGATGATAATGATCTTCGCTTTGCCGCAGGTATAAAGGATGATAGTCTCTCGTAAACAATAATTGGGTTGTTGTTTTCGAGGATACCGATCGCTCCTTCGAAAACAATTTCAAGATTTATCACCTCATGAACAGTTCTGGCTTTGAGTTTTCCGGCAATGGGCAAGCAGAACAGCGTGGAGAGTAAAGAACCATAAAATGTTGTCAGTATGGCTATGGCCATAGAGGAACCGATTTGGGAAGGATCCTGAAGCTTACTTAACATTTGAATAAGGCCGATCAATGTCCCGAGCATGCCAAATGCGGGTGAATACATCCCCATTTTGCGGAATATGTCCTGAACGATAAAGTGTCTCATTTTTAATGATTCAATCTCGGTTCTTAATGCCGATCTTATCGTTTCCTCTTCAGAGCCATCGGCAATAAGTGCGCAGGCCTTTTTTAAAAAACGTGATTTTGTCTTTACACTACTTAGACCGAGTATCCCCTGCCGCCGGCTTATTTCGGACAACTTAATCATAGTCGCAACCATACTGTTGGGACCCTTCTTGTCCATAGTAAAAGCAAAATATGCCGCCCTAAACGCTGTCACAACGTCTTTAAATTGAAAGGTGAGCAGAGTAGTAGAAACCGTACCACCCAGCACGATCATTAACCCTGGAATATTCCAAAAATTATGAATATCTCCCGCAATGAATATGGCGGCTATAATGAGAAAGATGCCGGAAATACTTCCGACAACAGATCCTAAATCCATAAGCTTTAACTACCCCCCACAGTATCGCCAACCTGGTCAACATACTCTGTGATTTCATCCATAAGCTGTGCAATTTCATCTATCTGAAGGCCTACTACCTCCAAAGAATTGCCAGAGCTTTCAAGTGTAATTCCGTCGATATCCATACCAGTCGATTCAGTAATTTGGTCCGCAACATGAATAATATGTGCCAGCTTATTACTCATGAGACGCGAGGGTTGATGATGATAGCGAATAGCGACAGTGATTGATTTTGGAAAATTCCATTTTTTACAGACTTTAGCGGCTATTTCCGCGTGTTCGAATCCGAGAATCTCTTTTTCAGCTTCCAGGAAAGTCTGTTGGCCGTCGTACATAAATTCCTGGAAAGCCTCTTTGCGCTCATAAACATATTCGTCTAATATGAGTTTGCCCACATCATGAATAAGTCCAGCCGAAAAGGCATCATCGGCCAGGGCAGGATATTTCATGCCTGCAATGATTTTTGCCCCAAAGGCAACGCCAATGGAATGCCGCCATATAGCTCGGGCCGGAAGTTCATATCCAATCAAAGTTTTTTTGAAGAGCGAGGAAGCACTTGCTATTGTAATGAGTTCAGACAGGTTTTTCATTCCGATAATTACCGTCGCATCCTGTATCGATGATACCTTTTTTACGCGGCCATAGTATGATGAATTGGCAATTTTGATAATTTTGACGGCAAACGCCTGGTCATTAATGATTAATTTTTCTAATTCCTTAAAGCTGGAATTGGGATCTGCAATAATCGCTCGGGCCTTGTGCAAAATATTAGGCGTGGGCGGAAGGTTGTCCACGGCTCCCAGGATAGCTTTTTTTAACGGCCTGTTTTTAAGTAGTTTATCGGGCATTTTAATAAAAGATCCACTAACCGGTAAATATCATTGGTCTTTGTCATTTATCAGCATTTATATTTAGCAATTAGTGTGCCAAAAACATAGTTGCTCCAGGTGTGGTCTACAGACATACCGATTTTTAAGACTTTAACTTGCTTATTTTTCAAGGTTTAATTGATATCTGAAGATATAGATACGGAGGTTGTAGAAAGCAAATAAAACCGCATGGAGGTTGCTAACAAGAGGAAATTTTGACGTATTTGTCTATTTAATGACAATAAGCGCAGCAACAAAATCTAACCCTAATTAGTGTCCCTCCACGAATCCAAAATGAACACGATGTGTGTCCAATGCAGCAATGAGCAATTTTTGTCATGATCACGCGTGCGGCGAAGCATTGCGAAGACGTAAGGCAGCATCCGCCGCCGCCCGAAAAAG
>JABMQM010000128.1 GCA_013203195.1 Desulfobacteraceae bacterium
AAAATATAAAACGACGACCGTGAATCAGGTTCGAAAATCTTTTAAAACCGACACCGGCTGGGGTCCTGAAGGATTTCAGTTTTTAGCGATAACTCACATGCACGTTCAGGAATTAATGAATCAAAAAAAGATCACCTTCATGGCCCTGGCCGATTATGACGTCGCTCCGCACGGATTCAAAGATTTTTATGATGCCCCCCAACTATTCTGCAGTCTTGATACCCTGGGACTGGGCATTGGCAACATCGATCAAAACTACCCTCTGTTCGGCATCCCCACGCTGCGTTTAATTCACAGCTCTCTAGATTAGCCCAAATATTTCATTAAAATTCAGGAGAAGTAAAGACTATATAATACAGGGGTCGGGGAGTTTTCGCTTATGGTCGCTTCATGGAAAATCTTTTTTTAAAACGTGTGATCCGCCAGAGGCGGATAAAACTCGTGTTTAAGGGCTCGTAAAGAAAGAACAGAATCTTGCGGTTAGCCCGTTAGCCCGTTAGCCGGTTAATTTGGTTAAATAATCATTTATTAATATCTTGATTCTCAGATTTTGATTATTGCACTGATGCGCTACCCTATCCAAACGGGCCAACTGGCAAACGGGCTAACCGGCTAACCAAATTTTTACACTCAAACAGCACCCGCTTTAAAAAAAGATCATCCATTCCGCTGCAATCAATAAATCGTTGGCCTAGTTTATGAGTTCATTTGCAAGTTGAGCGCAGCGAAATCCCGCCGCCGGGGGCATTCAGGGTGGGCTTCGACTGAGCTCAGCCGAAGTCAAGCCGTAGTGCACTACTGCGAGCCCCTGATAACGCAGCAAATGGACGAATCAGGCTCGTTAATCTGTTTTGGCGTTGTACAGCCGCAAGCTGTTGGTCACCACGGAAATACTGCTCAGGGCCATGGCCAGAGCCGCCAGAATAGGATGGAGCTGTCTTAAAAAAGTGGGAAAAAAATCGAAAGGCGCCAGAATCCCCGCGGCCACAGGGATCAGCAGGGAATTATAGAGAAAAGCAAAAAAAAGGTTTTGCCGGACGGTTCTCATGGTGGCCCGACTGAGCCATATGGCCCGGGAAACGCCGATCAGACTCCCGCTGGAAAGGATGACGTCGGCGGTTTCAATGGCGACGTCCGTCCCGGTACCGATGGCAAGGCCGACGTCGGCCTGGGCAAGGGCCGGGGCGTCATTTATTCCGTCTCCCACCATTCCGACCTTGTGGCCCTTTTCCTGCAAATTTTTAACGGTTGACGCTTTTTCGTCGGGGCGGACCTCAGCCAGGATATCATCAATGCCTACCTGTGAAGCAATGGCCCGGGCCGTCTGAAGATTGTCCCCGGTAAGCATAACGACCCCCAGATTCTGGTTGTGAAGCTGCCGTATGGCCTCTTTCGATTCCGGCTTCAGCGTGTCTGATACGGAAATTAAGCCGGCGAGCTGTTGGTCCTGCGCCACCACCATAACGGTTTTGCCTTCAGATTGCAGGGCGCTGATCTGATCCTGCACGCTCGCAATGTCGATGTCTAATTCCTGAAACCAATTGGGCTTTCCGATGCTCACAAAGCCGCCGTTTATTGTCGCCTGAACACCCAGGCCGCCGGAAGCTTTAAAATCCTTAGGGTCGACAAGTTCAATTCCTCGAGAGAGGGCCTCCTTGACGATGGATTTGCCCAGCGGGTGTTCGGAACCCTGTTCAACGGAAGCGCCTATTTTTAAAAGCTGATCTTCGGTTTCACATACAGGGCTCAAAGGGATGACATCCACGACAGACGGTTTCCCCATGGTAATGGTTCCGGTTTTATCCAGCACGATGGTATCTAATTTTGTCGCCATTTCCAGGGCTTCGCTGGTTTTAAACAAAACACCTTTTTCAGCCCCTTTGCCGGTGCCGGCCATTATGGCGGTAGGCGTCGCCAACCCCAGGGCGCAGGGACAGGCAATTACCAATACGGCCACCAGCCGAATCATGGCTGGTACAAACTCGCCCGTAATTCCCCACCACAAACCAAAGGTAATCAGGGCCAAAGCGATGACCGCAGGCACAAAGATGGCCGCTACCCGGTCGGCCAGGGCCTGGATGGGTGCTTTGCTCCCCTGGGCTTCCTGCACCAGCCTTATAATCTGAGCCAGGGCGGTATCCTTGCCGACACGGGTGGCGGTAAACTTTAACAAGCCTTGGCCATTAATGGTTCCGCCGACAACCAAGTCGCCGGCCTGTTTGTCGACCGGAAGCGGTTCACCGCTCAGCATCGATTCATCCACCGCCGATGCGCCTTCAATGATAACGCCGTCTACCGGAATACGCTCCCCGGGCCTGACAACGACAATGTCATCCTTTTTGACCTGGGTTAAGGCAATCTCTTTTTCGACCCCATCTGCGATGATCGTAGCGGTCTTGGGGCGCAGCCCCATCAGTTTGCGGATGGCGCCGCCGGTTCTCCCCTTGGTGCGGGATTCAAGCATTTTGCCAAGTTTAATCAGGGTGATGATGACGGCAGATGTTTCAAAATAAACGTGCTGACCCCACGAGGGAGTTACAAGAACCGCAAAGGAGTAAACATAGGCGACCGATGACCCCATGGCTACCAGAACATCCATGTTGGCGCTTCTATTTTTCAGGCTTTTAAACCCGCCCACGTAATAATCCCAACCGGTGTAAAACTGGACCGGCGTGGCCAGAGCCAAAAAAAGCCAGTTTACCCAGGCGGCATGGCTCCATGCGCCTACCAGATTAAAGTCGCGGGCCATGCTTAAAACGAACAGAGGAACTGTAAATAAAAGGCCGATCGCAAATTTCTGTGTTTGGTCTCTTATCTCGGCATTGCGTGCCGCCTGTTCGGCATCTTCTTCATCAATAGCGTCATCCGGCGCAATGGCTCCATAGCCGGCTTTTTCTATAGACGCGATGATATCATCAAGGGTTGCCAGTGCCGGAACATATTCAACTGCAACTCGTTCCGTGGCAAAGTTGACAGAAGCGCTGATAACTCCGGGCGTCTTCTTGTTTAAGGCTCTTTCGATGTTGGCGGCACAGTTGGCGCAGGTCATCCCGGTAACGGGAAATTCCACTTTGCCGGTGGTCACCGCATAACCGGAGCCTTGTATTTTTGCAACTACATCGCTGATGTGCAGCGCTTTGGGGTCAAAAGAGACCGCAGCCTGTTCAGCGGCAAAGTTGACGTTTACGTCTTTGACGCCATCAAGCTTTTTCAAGCTGCGTTCGATGTTGGCGGCACAGTTAACACAGGTCATGCCGCTAATCGGTAATGTGATCGTCTGATTAGCCATGTGTTTTATTTAGTCCTGAAAAACCTGGTCCTCTGGGTCCGAATGTTTACTATTAAGCGGCGGCCGGATAATTGATCTCTTCCAAGGTCGCTTTAATCTGATCCAGGGTGACCGGAGATTCCCATGCAACTGTAATACTTTTGTCCTGGGGATCGCCCGCTACACTTTTTACGCCCTCGATTTCACCCAACTCGTTTGTGATACTCTTTACGCAGTGACCGCAGGATATATTCGGTATTGAAAATGTTGTTGTTTCCATTTCAGGTCCCTCCTTTGCAATTTGATTGTATAGGAATTTCCTTTTGCAAGTCCCGCTTTAAACGGGACGTTACATAAAACCGCGATGCGATTTTATTATTGGCGCTACTTTGTTATCTTTATAACCAAAAACCCCCGATTTGGCCGCCGGGCGAATATATTGACGATTTCGCCTTCCTTGACGGCGTCGATGGTTTTATTAAAATCGGCAACCGACTTTATGGGCTGGTGATTGACCTCCTTTATCAAATCGCCGACCCGCAATCCCTTAGCCTCTGCCTGGCTGCCTGAGTCCACACCTGCCACAATTACACCTTCACCCTCTTTGGCGTTATATCGACGCGCCATTTCAGGCGTCAATTCCGCCACGCGGATACCAAGTTTGTCCTGGTGTTCCTTAGGGCTTTGCTGGGCTAAAATTTTTGTATCTTCTCTCTTGGCAATCTTGGCGTTCAATGTCTTGGTTTTGCCGCCTCGCAACACTTTAATTTTAGCCGTCTCACCCACTCCGATTGTTGCAACAGTTCGGGTGAGATCTCGGGTGGACTCAACCTGTTTACCGTTGATGGCAATAATTATGTCTCTGGGCTCGACGCCGGCCAAATCAGCAGGATCTCCCGGGAAAACTTCCGTAACCAGGACACCTTTTTTTGCTTCGATGCCATAGTACTCGGCGACCTCCGGGCTGAGTTCCTGGATGCCCACACCGAGCCAGCCACGGGTTACCTCTCCACTTTGCAGGAGTTGATCAATAACTCCCTTGGCCAGATTAACGGGAATGGCAAACCCGATTCCCTGTCCGCTGGCGATAATGGCCGTATTGATGCCTATTACCTGACCTTGCATGTTGAGCAGCGGGCCTCCGCTGTTGCCGGGATTAATGGATGCGTCGGTTTGGATAAAATCATCATAAGGGCCTGACCCGATAACTCTCCCTTTGGCGCTGACTATTCCGGCAGTTACGGTATGGTCCAGGCCAAAGGGGTTTCCGATGGCCATCACCCACTGGCCGACTTTGAGTGCGTCGGAATCTCCGAATTTAAGTTCGGGAAGGTTGTGCCCGGATTTGATCTTGATCAATGCCAAATCCGTATTGGGGTCGCGCCCGATGATTTCAGCTTCATACTCTTTCTCATTTTTGAGTATCACTTCAATTTTGTCTGCGTTTTCAACAACGTGATTGTTCGTTACGATATAGCCGTCTTTGCCGATGATAAATCCTGACCCCAGGCTGCGCTGTTTAAAGTCACGCGGGTGGTTCTCACCAAAGAACTTTTTAAAAAAATCCTGCATGGGGTCGTCCTTGTCCTTGCCAGAGGGGCCTTGGAAATGACGGAACACGCGGCCGCCGCCCTGGACGGTCTTTACCGTCCGGATATTGACCACGGACGGGCTGGCCATTTCAGCCAGATAGCTGAAACTTTCGGGTGTCGTTGCAAGATTGCCGGCTACGGCCTCAACTACTGATGCTGAAAATAAACCTGAGATCGCCAGTAATCCAACAGCCAGAAAAATCAATGCTGTAAAGGTCTTTCCACGAACAGAATGTTTTATTGTTGTCGTTAGTTTCATTGATACGCTCCTTTTCTCCCAAAATTTTTGTTTCTATATATAACCGTTCAATAATATAAGCACATAAATTGGTATTGCCAGATCCCTTCTTGCGTTAAAGATTCGTTTTCTGATGACATTACGCAATTCGCGTGCCACAGTGTTGGCCCATAAAATATCAGCATGTATCCAGTTGAATAAATTAAACAATTTTCGAAACATCAATTTTTGAT
>JABMQM010000129.1 GCA_013203195.1 Desulfobacteraceae bacterium
CTTCCACCCAATGAGGATTTAATAAAATGGATTTTCCACTTAAAGCTATATCTGCACTTTTTAGGGCATCTTCTGCACTGGCCCGATCATATATCTGCCCACAATGAAACATCTGCATTATTGCAACAGACCCTTGGTTCCGGATTGCTTTAACTACAGGTTGCCAGGCATCAATCTGGCGCTGCGTTAACAGACGGGCCTGTCCTGGATAGCCTTGAGCACTTTCATAATCTGTAATAATCGCTTCGGTATAGACAATAGCTGCTCCATTTTTGGCCCTCCTAATTAAAAAATCAAGTACATCCTGCCGGGGGATACTGTCTCCGGGAGATGACATGCGTGTCATGGGCGCAACACCAATTCGATTCTTAAGCGTTAAACTCTTTAATTGGAATGGTGTAAAAAGAATGTTGTCGTTCATGATAAACCTCCTTCTATCAAATTCAAGCTCTTTACGACTTTTTATCCTTCAGCAAATCCTTCAGGTTCGCGAACGGCTTGTTGTTGCTACGCGGCTCTTGCCCGCCCGCCGGCGTCTTTGCGTCATACCATTCCGCAACCTGATCCCGCGAATGCTCATTGTCGTGACAGTAGATACACAGCAACTCCCAGTTGCTGCCGTCCGGCGGATTGTTATCGTGGTTGTGATCCTTATGATGGACCGTGAGTTCTCGAACTCTCTTGCCTGAAAATTCGCGCCCACACCGCGCACAGATCCACGGAAACATCTTGAGCGCTCGCCCCCGATAGGTCTTCTCCTGACGCTCTCGGTCATGCCGAACCTCGGCTATGATATGATCCAGCCTGTCGGACTCAGTGCGCGTCTTCTTCGATGACATGTAGGTACCCTCCAGTCGTTCGGTATAGATTAAGTTTGATGCCGCGAATCCCCATGCGATCCGGTGCAACCGCGTTGGGTGCCATTAATAAGACAGATAGTACTCTACAGTTGACACCATTTCTATCGTCAGACCGCTTCGATCGTTGAAGGGGGTTTCGGTGCTATGTTGTACGTGACACTGACGATGCCCGGCACATCGCGGATAATCTCTGTGGCGAGTTCCTCGAGGATTTTGAAAGAAAGCGGTGTGGGTGTTGCGACCCGCGCGTCGACACTCTCCCAGCAACGCACCTCGATCTGCTGACCAAAATCACGCAATCCGTCACGCATGCCGGTCACGCGGTCTTTATGTAGGATCGCCATATACTGGAATGCACCGGTCTCCTTGAGCAGCCGTTCGACCACAACGGTTGCCTTTCGAACCGTCTCGATGCGCTCCAGGGTTATTTCACCGATCACACGTGCCGCGAGTGCCGGACCCGGGAATGGAATGCGGTCAAAGGCCTCTGCCGGGAGCCCCAGAGCCTCACCAACCTTTCTTACGCCGTCTTTGCGAAGCTGAATGAGCGGTTCGATGATGTGATAGCCAAAAGCCTCTTGCGGGTCGATTCCGAGCTGCTCAAAGACATTGTGTTGCCTTTTTATCCCTGCGACGGTCTCGTCGATATCGGTCAATATGGTTCCCTGAAGAAGGTGTTTTGCGCCACTTTCCTTGACAAGGCGTCCGAATACGTCTCGGTAAAAAGCCTGGGTAATCGCTTCGCGCTTCTCTTCCGGATCCGTGATTCCTTCGAGTTCGCCAAAGAATTCTTTTTGTGCATCGACAACGTCAACCGTGACCCCCAGCTTTTTAAAAAGACCGACAACCTTTTCGGACTCTCCTTCACGCATAAGACCGTTTTCGATAAACACGGTCTTAAGGCGGTCCCCTAAGGCGCGATGGCCGAGCATCGTGACCGTGGACGAATCGACACCTCCCGAGAGGGCATTGATCGCCATTCCGTCCTTAACAACTTGTTGGATTTGTTTGACCTTCTCATCGATGAAGTTTTCTGTGTTAAGCTCTTGCGCGGTAATCTCCTTGATCATTTGACTCTCCCCTTTTCTCTTGAAAGTGTGTTTTAGACCACCAAAAGGCCCTTTTAAGGCCTTATTTGACGCATTTTTTAAACGATATCTATTATATCAAGATGTTCCTGTGGCCCGATCCCATCTCCTTTGTTTTAGTCGTCTTTTTCTGGTGGTTTGAACTTTAGCCCAAAAATTAATACAATACAAATGCCAATGATTATAAATGGGGCTATATTTCTCATTTCTTCCGGATGGAAACCTTTGAGAAAGTATCGCCACCAGAGGGGAACTCTTGGGTCTATATCCCAAGCGGCATTGACGTCGGCAATAGCAAGATCGTTGCGCCCAATCTTTCTGAATGCTTTTGCCCTGGTTCTATAAGCATCGGACGTGATTCGCCCATCACCTCTTAGCTTTACGGCAATGGTGGAATCGCGTACAGTCTCCTCATATTTACCAATTAAACGATAAGCTTCAGCCCGGTTTGCATAAGCGCCGGCCAGCTCAGATTCCATCTCAATGGCGCGGGTGAACCTGTCTATGGCTCGTTCATAAAACCCGCTATTTAAGTAACCAATTCCTAACATTCTGTAAGCTTCGGCTTTTGGAGGCGCAAGTCTAATATAGGCTTGGAAATCCTGAATTACATTGTCAAATTTTTCCTGAAAAAAATAGAGCATCCCTCTTTTTTCGTAAGCTTCCGCCATATTTGGATCCAGCTCCAAAGCCTTGGAAAAGTATTTAATCTTCGTAGGGGTAAAGTTACTTTTAAGTCCGAGGTTAAAGTAGTCCATTGCATTTTCGCCATGGACAGGGTGCGCCGACAGCATAAGGAATATCAGCAAGCAGATGATTTTTCTTTGCATGCACTTACCTTTTTGTTTTTAAAAATTATTTTCATCATGATTTTAAAAGATGAGTCTGTCCTGTTCGGACTGCATCGAAAAAAAGTTTTCCTGTCAACATTAATTTTCCAAATCTACCTTTCTTCCTCTCCATTATAATATCAAAAAGTTCTTCACGTGTTTGTGGTGGTATTACTTCGATAGGTTTTTTCAAAAGGGATATTGATTCAGTCGGGCAGTCAGAGACACAAACGCCTCATCCAAGACAGCGGTCCAGGTTTACAACAGCGGACTGTTCTTTTTCAGAAACGCTCACCGCACCGACCTGACAGCTTTCTTCACAATTACCGCATCCTTCGCATGTTTTCTTGTCCACTACAGCATGAAAATTTGTGGCCCAAAAATCCAATGGTTTTGGTAGGTTCTTGTGAATTTCTAACATACCACAGCAGCATCCGCAACACGAACAAATGAATTCAGCAATTTTTGTATTTGAAGGCTGAAGAACTAATCCCTCTTTCTGATTCTGTTCTATTATCGACATAGTTTCATCTTTTGTGATTTCCCTGCCGACATCATTTGCCAGGGCCATCTGAGCCATGCCGCCTATAGCGAGACAGGTTTCTTTTCGATCCGTTACCTTGCAAGACTCACCCTCCATGGATTTTTTTTACGGCAAATGCATTCGATGGTGACAAAGGGTTCTTCAGCGTGTTGCAGCAGTGTCGTTACTTCATCATAAATGCTAACAGTCGAGATGTTAAATTCCGTATTAATCGAAATATATATCTGTCCGAGTTAATCGTAAGGGACATAAGGGATGTCCGTAAATAAGCAAATAAATCATGCTTAAAAGATAGTTATCTACTTATTTATGGATGTCTA
>JABMQM010000130.1 GCA_013203195.1 Desulfobacteraceae bacterium
CATGTAGTATGCCGAGTGTCTGAAAAAATCCTACAACGCAGTAGATGGGACTTTTTACGACGCCATCAAATTGGATAGAGGACAAATCCATGCAAGCATATAACTTTAGAACTCGCATTCTCATTCCACTGACGCTGGCTTTGGCGCTTCTGCTCGGGGGATTTGTTATCAGTTTCTATCAAAACCAAAAAGAGCACTTGCATGCGGATGTTATTAACAAGCTGGAGTCCGTGAATAAGCTATTTACTGCCCAATTGGACAATGACGCCCAAATGATGGGGGCTGGATTAGAAGCGGTCCTCCGTGACAAACAACTCATGACAGCTTTTAGGAATAAAGATAGGGGGGCGTTACTTAAGCGCAGCTCACCCTTGTTTGAAAAATTACGAGGGAGCCATCGGATTACTCACTTCTATTTCACCGGCCCTGACCGTGCAAATATCCTGCGGGTTCACAAGCCAGACAAATACGGTGATAAAATCGATCGTTATACGACATTAGAAGCCGAGAGAAGCGGAAAACTCTCTTGCGGGATTGAATTAGGCCCTCTGGGAACGTTTACGCTAAGGGTTGTAGCGCCCTGGTATGAGGGAGATCGTTTGATTGGCTTTGTCGAGTTTGGCGAGGAAATCGAACATATTACTCAAAGATTGCACGATATCTTGCAGGTAGAGCTTTACGTTGTCATAGAAAAGCATTTTCTAAATCGCAAGAACTGGGAAGCCGGCATGCGCATGTTGGGCCGGAAGGCCGCATGGGATCAGTTCCCTACGGTTGTCATGATTGATCAGACTACAGAGGCTTTTTCTGCAGGTCTTATCGAATTTTTAGACGAACAGAACCGTACATCCATGGAGACTGATGTTGAGGTATTGCTAAACGACCGTCGGTATCGGACTAGATTTATGCACTTGCAAGATGTGAGCGGTCGCGGAGTGGGAGACATGGTAATTATGTTTGACGTCACTGACATAGTGGCAAATCTTCGTACTGCCATATTCCGTGTAGGAGCAATTTGCCTTGTTGTCGGCGGCGTTTTATTTTTACTGTTCTATATTCTGTTGGGCCAAATTGAACACCAAATAGCTAAATCGTCGGAGGCGCTTCAAGATAGCGAAGAAAAATATCGTTCTATGATGGCAGCAATGATTGATGCGGCGTATATTTGTTCACCTAACTTTCGTGTAGAATATATGAACCCGGCTATGATCAAGCAGACAGGTCGTGACGCCGTCGGTGAGTTCTGTTACAAAGCGATAAACGATTTTGACAAACAATGTCCGTGGTGTGTCCATGATAAAATACAACAAGGTGAAAGTGCTGAAACTAAGATAGTCAGCCCTAAGAACAACCGTTTTTATGATATATCCCACTCCCCGATATTCCACGAAGACGGTTCCGTTTCAAAAATGACTATTTATAGGGACACAACCAAGAGCAAGCAGGCTTTGAAACGAACAGAACGTTTGAATCATCTGAATGAAGACCTGCTTGGCTCAGGCAGCCTCGATGAAAAACTTAGACTCATCACTGATAAAATAGTTGAAATATTCAAAGCCGACTTTGCCCGAATTTGGCTTATTAAACCCGGAGATTTATGTGATTTTGAATGCCCGCATGCTAAGGTTACAGAAGGGCCACATGTCTGTCGCCACCGAGAACGCTGTCTTCATCTTTTGGCCAGTTCCGGGCGTTACACCCATATAGACGGCGGCCACCGACGAGTACCATTCGGTTGTTTCAAAATCGGAAGGGTTGCTGCGGAGGATGAACCTAAATTTCTAACTGACGATGTTACAAACGATCCTCGCATTCACAATCATGATTGGGCCAGAAAGTTCGGTTTGGTTGCCTTTGCGGGCTATAGGATTCTTTCGGCTGACGGCAAGATAATAGGTGCCTTGGCCCTATTCAGTAAACAAGCAATTTCTTCCGAAGAAGACGCTCAGCTTGAAAGTCTTGCCGGCACCACCGCTCAGGTAATCCAGGCAGCTATAACTAAGGAAGAAAAAAAACAGCTCGAATCCCAACTTCAGCAATCCCAAAAAATGGAGTCTATCGGCACGTTGGCTGGAGGCATTGCCCATGATTTTAACAACATTCTTTTCCCAATTATGGGTTTTTCAGAACTTGCGTTGAGTGATACACCCGAAGACAGCCCTCTGCGAAATAATATAAAAGAAATTCTACAGGGAGCCAAACGAGCCCGTGATTTGGTAAAACAGATTCTTGCATTCAGCCGTCAATCTGACCAACAACCAAAACCGCTTAAAGTTCAGCTTATTATCAAAGAGGTGCTAAAATTAATCAGATCTTCCCTGCCAAGCACCATCGAAATCAAACAGCATATTAGCAATCAATGTGGTTTAGTCATGGCGGACGCAACCCAGATACATCAGGTGGCCATGAATCTGATGACCAACGCTTTTCAGGCCATGGAGGATGACGGCGGAAAACTGGAAGTGACCCTGAAAGAGGTTGAATTAGGGCTTGACGATTTAACAGACCAGTCAATGTCCTCTGGGGCATATGTTTGCTTGACAGTGGCTAACACTGGTCCTGGCATGGATCAGTCGGTGATTAGCCGCGTCTTTGAACCTTATTTTACCACAAAGGAAGATGGCAAAGGTACCGGACTGGGTCTTGCTGTCGTGTATGGAATCGTCAAAAGCTATAAAGGGGATATTAGAGTTTACAGTGAACCTGGAGAAGGAACTGCATTTCATGTTTACCTGCCTGTACTTAAATCAAAGATTGAAACAGAGGAAATTGATGCTATCACACCGGTTCAGAAAGGAACGGAACGCATCCTGCTTGTAGATGATGAAGAGCCGATTATTCGCATGGAAAAACAAATGCTGGAACGGCTCGGGTATCAGGTTACTGCGTGTACCAGCAGCCCGGACGCACTGATGGCGTTTCGAGCTTCTCCAGGCAAATTCGACCTTGTTATAACCGACATGACCATGCCGAATATGACCGGTGTTCAGCTTTCACAAAAACTTCTGGAAATAAGACCTGATATTCCGATAATAATTTGTACAGGCTTCAGCACAAAGGTTGATGGCGAAAAAGCAAAGGCAGCCGGTATTCGAGGATATGTCATGAAGCCGGTGGTTACGAGTGAAATTGCGAAAAAAATAAGGGAAGTGTTGGATCAAGACTGAAAATTTTACTGCCCGGAAACTATTCACCGCTGGTGGTAGCTGCAAACCACCGGTATCTTCAAAAACGTTGCGATTTCCGGTCCGACCCATTCCGTACTGCCGTCGCTGCTGGCCATCCCGCAAAGCGGGATTTCGCATCTGAATTTACAAGTCCGGAGCTCAATTGGATCTGGGGCATCCTCGACTTTCGCTCAATTAGGGTTCAAGCTTATTTGCGCTTTTTCACGGATCAGGAGCTGACTGAAATTATTATTAATCTCTACAACGTTTGCCTGCCATATCTTGTCCATCTCAACATTCGGCACAACCGCAGAACCCGCAATAGATTTCTTTTCCGCCAGATCGTTTTTTAAGACCTGGTTTCTTTCCTGAGTCATCAACTTAAGTTCATCCATATAGCCGTCATATACTGACTCAAGCCCTGTTATATCCATATTACAAATATCTTTTAACAGGGCCAGCTGTGGCTTGTTATCGCGGTTTACATTCAGGTCGTCTAAAAGTTCATTAAGCAATATGTCATTTACGATCACATCATAAGTCTTAATCATTTTGTCCAACTCGATTGTAAATCTTTCTTGGTCCAGCAGGCTGTCCTGATATTTCTGAATCAGTCCCCTGATTCTTTGCCTGGCTTCCTTTAGCTTTTGTTGCTCCTTTTCCTCCCGGCTTTGTGTCAGGTGCTTGGTTTTTTCCATAACAAGATCAAGAGTGCTTTTGATTTCTCCCATATTACACCTCTTTCATCAGGGTATATTGTTTACATGATCAACAAATGTTGAGTTGATAGTTTTAAGAATTTGTTCCTTGGAGTAAAGTTTCCCGGAATCTATTCCCGGGCATGCCTTTGATACTTGGCGCCATTTTTTTAAAGAACGTAAGTTTTCGAACCAGAATGGAAA
>JABMQM010000131.1 GCA_013203195.1 Desulfobacteraceae bacterium
TTCAAGTGGTGGAAGTTATTGGAAACTGACGGCACGTTGGATTTGGGGGGCAGCCTTGCCTGGAAGAGGTTCACCTTTCGCGAGCCATTAAATCTGAAGAGAGTATCCACAAAATATTGTGGAGAAATCCTTAAGCGAATGTTGATCCAAGTGAAGATTTCTATATGAACCATCTGTTTGATTTTCCGGGCAAAATCTCAAGACTACAAATCCCACTCTTGACAAGATGCGGGTGATATGAGACTGAAACATAATGCACGTAAGGTTGACTTTTAAAGGAGGTGATAGAACAAAGATGGTTCGGATTTCCAAAAGTAAGGTATCAATTTCATGGCTGGTAAATCTCAGTGTGTTAATTTGATCTTCCGGCAAATGTGAATTTCCAGTCCAAGTCAAACCGATAGAACTGAATAGGAGGAAAATTCATGGTATATTGAAGAGGAGCAATAACACAACTCGTAAATTCACCTATGGATAGGTGGGTTTTTCCTTTGGTGTAGCGATCGAGTGTCCATACCTAACAATAAGGAGGCTGAATATGTTCTATAAGCAAAAAAATATAACCAATCGATTTTATTACATCCTGACGGTTCTGGTAATTCTTGGGGTTTTTATTGTTCCGATTAAGTACTCGCATGCCGTTGATATTGTTACTAATGACTACTTTCTTAATCATAAAAGCATCGAACCATTTTATGGACAGTACAAACTTGACCCTAATGTTGTGATCCATGTACGGGAGGTGGTTCTTGCCGGACGTGAGCGTACTGCAGCACTTCAAGGAAAGGTTCTGCTTTTTCTTCATGGCTATAGTACTCCTGGCTATATCGCCTTTGATTTGGACCATGAGAATTGTTCGATGATGCGCTATTTTGCCCTCGCTGGTTGGGATACTTTTGCTATAGACTACGAGGGGCATGGGCTATCCACCGACCCGCCTCTAATGGACCTGCCTTCAGCCTTTCCTGAGGCCAAAGCACCGATCCATTCCGATGTAGCCGTTAACAACGTGGAACGTGTATTCAGTTTTATCAGCAATTTGCGAGGTGTAGACAAGGTTTATATCCTGGGCTGGTCCCTCGGTGCTTCCCGGACGGCACCCATATACACCATTCGCAATCAAGATACTGTTGCCAAGCTGGTTCTTTTTGCTCCGGGTTATAAGAACCTGGGATTTGCAGAGAGTTGGCGTAAGCGAGCAGATTTTTTTGAAACAAAAGTGAGAGTGATTCCTTCTCATCCCGATGTGAATGGCTGGTATCAATTTGGTTCAAAGAAGGAGATTATTGTCCCTGGTGCTTTTGAAGCTACTAGAGATGCACTGCTTGCCGCAGATCCGAAATCTGGCGAATTGGGTGGCTCATTCCGTATTCCAGCAGGGCGATTGGTGGATTTGTTGAAAGGCAACCCGCAGTTTGACGCATCCAAAATAACGGTACCAACCCTTGTCATACGTGGCGACCTTGACACATTTGGGACAACGGAAGATTCTCAGGCACTTACAAATGAGTTAGGAAGTCAAGTGAAAGAATTCGTGGAAATACCCAATGCCAGTCACATGATTCCTTATGAAAAGGCAAACGTTCAGTTCTTCAAAGCTGTAAAAGACTTTTTAGAGGCCAAGGTAAAGGTAGAGAAAAAGAAATAGAGCAAAGAATTTCCGAGAGAACTTTAAAGCTTTCTGGTTATCTCGTAGATATAGCAAAGGTCAATTTGTGTGATATGCATATAAACTCTATTCTTCTTTGGAGCTTATGAAAACATAGCCATGAAAGGCAGGGTCAGAGATGGCCCTGCCATTTTGGTCAGGATCTCCATTTGTTATCAGTGTTTGACCGTTTTCTCGACGTACTAAATACATCAATCCCGGAGAACAACTGGGTGCAAAAATTCATATGCAAATGTTGCGAAATCAGATGAACGTGAAAAACAAGGTTTCGTGCATTAAGTTTATTAGAACATTGCCCCGAAAAAGTGAAGGCTACCAGCCCAAAACATGAAAA
>JABMQM010000132.1 GCA_013203195.1 Desulfobacteraceae bacterium
CAAGTGGCTGTTAACCACTAGGTCCGCGGTGCGAGGCCGTGCTGGGGAGCCAATAATCCACCGGCCCAATCATATCAGATTGGGCCTTTTTACGTTAAGGTGCGGTAATGTGGCATGTTTATCTTCGCAACCGTAAAGGAACGCTATACACCGGGATTACCACAAATCTCAGAAACCGAATGAAACAGCATAAGGCAGAATTGCTCTATTCCGAACAATTTGAATATAAGCGTGAAGCAGCCAAACGAGAACGACAGATCAAAAACTTCCGCAGGGAAAAGAAACTGAACCTTATCCGAGGAACCAAAGCGAGCTTGCCCTGAGCGCAGTGAAGGGAGTCCGTGCTGGGGAGCTAAAAAAATATTAAACGCATAGAGAAACGGAGAAATTTGTGGAAAAACTACAAGGTTTTCAGAAAAAGCACTTACGAGGGTTGGCTCACGGCCTCAAACCAGTGGTTTTTATCGGACAAAAAGGGCTAACCGACACAGTCGTGCAGTCAATCAATGAGGCCCTAAACAGCCATGAACTTATTAAGGTGAAATTTATAGACTTTAAGGAAAAGGAGCACAAAAAAAAGATCGCAGAGGCAATTGAACAGCAAACCGGAGGTGAAACCGTCGGCATGATCGGACATACCGCCATCTTCTACCGCCAACACACCGATCCGCAGAAACGCAAAATCAAAATACCGCAGCGGGAATTGTAACCAACGCCTTAATACCCCAACAAATCGATAGAAAAAAAGCTCTCGACCCCTTGAACCCTTGAATCCTAGAACCCTTTGCATCAACTAATCGGGAGCAAAACAAAAACGAATAACCTATAACACCTAATCGAGTTTCAACTCGATTATGTAATATTGGGCATCAGCGTCCACCTGATTACCCAACACCGGCTGTCGGGCTCCATATCCAGGCAAACAATACCGCTGTTTTGAAATTTAAAAACGCATCTTTCGATCGATCCGGTTATCAAATAAGCGGTCAGCCTCTCCATGAAAGGCAAATGACCCACAAACATGCGGTTATCGGCGCTGTCGATACTATTGGCAAAATCAGCTACATCGTCTAAAGGACTTAATCCGCTGCGTTCGTCAATACCACCCCCGGGCTCCAGGGCTTTTGCAAAGATTTCGGCGGTCTGGCGCGCTCTGGTCTTGCCGCTGTGAGTAATACCCGCCACCGGCACTTTGTATCCTTTGGCCACCTCGGCAATACGCTTTGTCTCGGCGATGCCCTCTGCTGAAAGGCCCTTTTGCGGATCTTTGTCCTTAGGCAGACTCTTGCCGTGCTGCACAAGAAAAAGTGCCATGATGCGATTACCTCCTCCAAAATAAAGATCCCGGCCTCAGAAAGCGAGACCGGGATCTGCAATATTTGGATTAATCTTTTAATTTATCGCGCAGTGCTGCCTGGGCCGCAGCCAGCCGGGCAACCGGAACGCGGAAAGGCGAACAGGAAACATAGGTTAACCCGAGTTCGTGGCAGATCTGGATAGACTGCGGATCACCGCCATGTTCGCCGCAGATTCCGCATTCCATGTCAGGACGGACGGCACGTCCTTTTGTAACCGCCATTTCCATAAGCACTCCCACGCCGTCGCGATCGATGACGGCAAAAGGATTTTCCGGAAGGATTCCTTTTTCCATGTATTCGATCAAAAAGCTTGCTTCGGCATCATCTCTGGAAATTCCAAACGTTGTCTGGGTTAAATCGTTGGTACCGAATGAGAAAAATTGGGCATATTTTGCAATCTCATCCGCCGTTATCGCCGCCCGCGGGATTTCGATCATGGTTCCGAATTTGTAATCCGGCTCGATACCCGCTTCCTGCATCACCTCTTTGGCCTCGGCCATAAGGGCCTCTTGCTGTACTTTGAGTTCGTTGGCGTGGCTGGTCAGCGGAATCATTATCTCGGGATGCACATCTACACCCTCCTTGGCGACGATGCAGGCCGCCTCAAAAATGGCGCGTACTTGCATGGTTGTCAATTCCGGAATGTGAATGCCCAGTCGTACGCCGCGTAGGCCCAGCATGGGATTGGACTCATGCAGAAGTTCGACCTGCTGGAGGAGCGTTTCTTTCTCTCTAATCCGGGCGAGCAGCTTATCGATGGCCTCAAGTGTACCGGCGTCTTTGATCTGAATTTTAAGATCGAACAGTTCGCGCAGCAAATCACTATGAAAGGGTAAAAATTCATGCAGCGGCGGGTCGATCAGGCGAATAATGACCGGCAAGCCGTCCATGACCCGGAAAAGACCGATAAAGTCTTCACGCTGAAAGGGCAGCAACGCCGCAAGTGCCTCCTTGCGTTCATCGGCATTGTCGGTCATAATCATCTTTTGCACAAACGGCAGTCGTGCGGCCTCAAAAAACATGTGCTCCGTGCGGCACAGGCCGATGCCCTCGGCTCCGTACTTGAGCGCCCGCTCGGCATCCGCCGGATAATCGGCGTTGGCCCAGACACCTAACTTGCGGAATTCATCGGCCCAGGAGAGCAGCTTCATCAGCCAGGGGTCTTCAAATTCAGGTACTTCCGTGGGAAGTTTGCCTGCATAAAGCTCACCCTCGGTGCCGTCGATGGAAATCCAATCACCCTCTTTAAAAACCCGGTCATTAACGCTAATCTGGCGTCTGGCAAAATCGATTTCGAGGTCCGACACACCGACCACGGCCGGTTTGCCGAACTGGCGGGCTACCAGGGCGGCATGGCTGGTACGTCCGCCCCGACTGGTGAGGATTCCCTGGGCTGCCAGCATGCCGTGCACATCGTCCGGCCGGGTTTCGGGCCGCACCATAATGACGTCTTTGCCTTCTTCTTTGGCCCATCTTTCAGCCAGGTCGGCATCGAGCGCAATGACACCAAAAGCCGCACCGGGGGAGACGTTGAGGCCGACGGCCAGCATGTCGCCGTCAGCTTTGGCTTTCAAAACCGCTTTACGGTCAAACTGCGGATGCAGGAAAAAATCGATTTGCGCAGGGGTCACGCGCATCACCGCTTCTTCACGTGTTATCATCCCCTCTTCGGCAAAGTTCACTGCAATGCGCACGGCGGCCTGGGCCGTGCGTTTGCCGTCGCGAGTTTGCAGCATCCAGAGCTTATTCTTTTCAATGGTAAATTCAACGTCCTGCATCTCGCGGTAGTGTTTTTCAAGCTTGCGGCAGATCAGATAGAATTCATCATAAGCCTCCGGCAGCTCCTCTTTGAGTTTTAAAATGTCTTCGGTCTGGCGTATGCCGGCAACCACATCCTCGCCCTGGGCATTGATCAAATAATCGCCTTCAACGCGGTTTTCGCCGGTGGTGCCGTTCCTTGTCAGGGCCACACCGGTGGCGCTGTCGCTTCCCAGGTTCCCAAAGACCATGGTCTGGATATTGACCGCCGTGCCCAGGTCATGGGCGATACCGGCGGCATTACGATAGTCCACAGCCCGTTTACCGAACCAGCTTTTAAAAACAGCTTCGGTAGCCAGATTCAGCTGCTCATAGGGATCGGTCGGAAAGTCACGGCCGGTATGGCGTTTGAAAATCGCTTTGAATTCTTCCGCCACCGCCTTCCAGTCCTCGGCTGATAACTCTGTGTCGGTTTTCACACCCGCTTTGGCACGCGCCTTGGTAAGCACCTCTTCAAAAGGCTCATCGGGAACCAACATAACGACACTACCGAACATCTGCACCAGGCGCCGATAGGAATCGTACACAAAGCGTTCATCACCGCTCAATGCGATCATACCTTTGATGGTTGCGTCGTTCAAACCGATATTTAGTACGGTATCCATCATGCCGGGCATGGAAAATTTTCCACCGCTGCGGCATGAAACCAAAAGTGGGTTTTTAGGGTCACCGAATTTCTTGCCGGTTTTGGCTTCAACTGTTTTCAAAGATGCCAGAATCTGTTCATTTAACCCATCCGGATAGGTTTCGCCGGCATCAAGATAGGCGTTACAGGCTTCGGTGGTAATCGTATAGCCGGGCGGCACCGGCACGCCGACGCGCACCATTTCCGCCAGGTTAGCCCCCTTGCCACCGAGCAGTCCCCGTACTTTTTCCCAGTCACCGCCGACATATTCCTCAGCCTGTGCAACTTCATCAAAGAAATATACCCACTTTTTAGACATTTAATCCTCCTTGTGATTTGATGATCTAGTAAAAAGTTAAGGAAATTAGGCCTGTGTAGAATGACAGCGATTGTTAAGAACGCAGGAAGAAATCGCCAAATATATCTTAATATTATAGGTAATATCAAAAAAAAGCAACTTCAGGCACAGATAGCAAGGCTAAGACGCTCTATGAGGACTATCTGCGAGACCTTTGCAAGCTTGCTGAATTCCCATCAGGAAGTGAACTGTCGATATTTTTTGATCACGTTTGTTATAAGTAATAGCTGTCTGCATGTCAATCAAATTTGTTGGCTCATTATACCAAAACAGCTACTTGCCAAGATTGACAAAATTACTGATGATTTTCCTTGACAGTATCTTGTTGAACTATTAAGTATTTAATTATTAAGGAAATATCACCGGCAACCTGTTTGCTCCACAGAACAGGTCATACCATATGGCAATGGAGATCATGGCTGGTCAAATCACAATATCGATCTGGTTTTTTTTATTTTTGGTTTTAATAAGCGCCCTGGCAATTTTGGATCGCATTTTTATTCCCAGTGTGCGTTGGTTTTTACGACGGCGCATCAACCGTGTCATTGATGAAATCGGCAGCCGGTTGGACATTGAAATTAAACCATTCCAGCTTACCAAGCGGCAAGTGTTAGTCGATCGGCTGGCTTACGATCCTAAGGTAATTCAAGCAATACAATCTTATGCACAAACAGAAGACACGCCGCGTGAAGTTATGCAGGCAAAAGTTTTACGCTATGCCAAGGAGATTGTACCCTCCTTTAATGCCTATCTTTATTTTCGCCTGGGTTACTGGCTGGCAAAAAAAATTGCTCGCCGTCTTTATATGGTACACGTCGGTCTGACAGATGATGTGCAGCTGGACACTATTGATCCCGATGCAACCGTCGTATTCGTGATGAACCACCGCAGCAATATGGACTATATTCTGGTGGCATTTCTGGCAGCAGAACGAACGACCTTGTCTTATGCCGTTGGTGAATGGGCCAAGATCTGGCCCCTGCAAACCCTGATTAAGGCCATGGGGGCTTATTTTGTGCGCCGCCGTTCCGGAGATCCGTTGTATCGTTTGGTGCTTGAACGCTATGTCCATATGGCAACCAAAGAGGGTGTTTGCCAGGCTGTTTTTTTAGAAGGAGGACTGAGCCGGAATGGCCTATTGCAGCCGCCGAAACTGGGCCTGATCGATTATATGCTGCGCAGTTTTGAATTGGAAAAAGATCGAGATATTATTTTTATTCCGGTTGGGATTAACTATGACAGAACATTGGAAGACCGCAGTTTGGTACGTGCGCTGGATCCTGAGGCCGAAAAGCGCAGCTTGTGGTTTGTATCAAAAACCACAAGCTGGTTTATTTGGCGCAGTATAGTATTAATGGTTCGCAGTCGATGGCAAAGATATGGTTATGCCTGTGTCAACTTTGGCCCGTATGTTTCTGCGCGCCAATTTTGCCGGCAGAACCGCGTGAATGTCAGTGAAATCGACCGTGAAACGCGTTTTGTTTTTGTTGAAAAACTTTGCAAACAACTGATGAATTCCATCGAGCAGGTTATCCCGATTCTTCCGGTGTCTCTGGTGGCCATGGTTATGCTGGAATCTGTCGAACAACCGCTGAGTGCTTTTGATGTGGAAGCGCACGTGCATGGTTTGATTGATGAGCTCGACGCCCAAGGTGCTACGGTATATGTTTCCAGAAGATCCCGGGCGCAAAACATTTTGAC
>JABMQM010000133.1 GCA_013203195.1 Desulfobacteraceae bacterium
GCAGGTGTTGCTTTTGGCCACCAAAAACTTAATTACCATAATGTAATTTCCCATGAAGGGCGGCCACTTTCACCTGACACTTATATTCAGCCTCCTTTACAGATGGCTAAGTAAAAAGGTTCATATACAACCCACCTGAGGCGGACAAGCGCAGTAGATGGAACTTTTTACGACGCCATCAATCTTTGAACATTGGAAAAGCATTGCAGAGTTCGCTAACCTTTGCTCGTGTAGTCGCAATAAGACTTTCATCAGCTATGTTTCGAAGGACATCAACAAAAAGCCCGGCGATAATTGCCATCTCCGCCTCTCGCATGCCGCGTGTAGTTATGGCAGGTGTGCCAATGCGGATACCACTCGTTATCATAGGGCTTAATTCCTCGAACGGTATAGAATTTTTATTGATGGTAATTCCGGAACGGCTCAGAGTGTCCTCAGCCTCTTTTCCGGTTATATTCAAACTTCTCAGATCCACAATGATCATGTGGTTATCAGTACCATCGGAGATTAGTTTTAAGCCTGCGTCCATCAAATGCATTGCTAAGGCTTTGGCATTTTTTACAATATTTACCTGATAATCTATGAATGATTCATCCAGTGCTTCTTTGAATGCGACAGCCTTTGCGGCAATGACATGCATCAGCGGTCCACCCTGAATTCCAGGGAATATCTCTTTGTTCAAGACATCAGTGTAATCTTCTTTAGCTAAAATCAGGCCCCCGCGTGGTCCTCGCAATGTCTTGTGCGTTGTCGAAGTGATAACATCCGCAAACGGTGTTGGAGACGGATGAATTCTTGCCGCCACCAGGCCGGCGATATGTGCCATGTCCACCATTAAATAGGCATTAACCGATTCGGCTATTTGGGCAAAGGCTTTAAAGTCAATTGTGCGCGGGTAGGCGCTGGCTCCGGCAACGATCATTTTAGGTCTGTGCTTGCGTGCCAGCTGCGTCACTTCATCATAGTCGATGGTTCCTGTCTCTTTGTTGACGCCATAGGAACAGAAGTTGTAAAGCCTTCCTGAAAAATTGGCCGGACTTCCGTGTGTAAGATGCCCTCCATGGGATAATTCCATCCCAAGCACCTTATCCCCCGGCTCCAGCAGAGCAAAATAGACAGCCATGTTAGCCTGTGACCCCGAGTGCGGCTGAACATTAGCGTAAGCAGCATCAAACAGTTCTTTGGCGCGATCAATAGCAAGTTTTTCGGCAACATCAACGTATTCGCATCCGCCATAGTAGCGCTTACTCGGATAACCCTCTGCATACTTATTTGTGAGAACGCTGGCCTGAACAGCCATAACCGCCCGGCTGGCAATATTCTCCGATGCGATCATTTCCAGCGTGCCTTCCTGCCGGGCAAGTTCACGTTCAATGGCACCGGCAATCTCAGGATCTATTTGCTCAATAAGCTTTGCGTACAAATCTTTGTACCTCTCTGTAACGAATAACACCGTAGGCGTTCAAAGGTTCAGAGTTCAGAAGTTCAGGGTGGCTCTTTTTGTTAACCTTTACTAAATAGCCCCGAACCTCTTGACACGACATAGCCTCAGAGTAGGTGGTTTAACCTTTGAACCCTGAACCTTTGAACGGTTATAACACCTAATTGAGGTTTAGCTAAATTAGGATGTTCATACCATATGATGGTCTCTTATACAAAAAGAAACACAAGATGTCCAACCCTTTAACGCCGTGGATGACATTTTATTAGTGCAGTTGATCAAAACTAGTCCAGCTGATCGAACTTTTCTATGCGTATCAGGTGACGTCCGCCGTCAAACGGTGTTTCCAGCCATGCTCTTGTCAATTCCAGGGCAAGTCCTTCTCCGATAACACGCCCGCCCAGCACCAGTATGTTGGAATCGTTGTGACGCCTGCTCATAATCGCGCTAAAAAGGTCGCTGCAAAGCGCCGCCCGTACGTGCGGGAATCTGTTGGCGACCATGGACATGCCTATTCCGGTGCCGCAAAGGAGTATGCCGCGCTTGAATTTTCCGGTTGAAACCAGAGAGGCAACCTTTGCTCCAAAGTCCGGATAATCGACTGAATCTTGGCTGTGAGTGCCGGCATCCTCAACCTCGATACCCTTTTCAGCGATGAACGTTTTGAGTTTCTCCTTTAAATCATATGCGCCATGATCACATCCGATGATAATCGGGGTCTTGTCTGCTTCCATGATGTTATCCCTTTACTGTTCGATATCAATGACGCTGCGGCCCTTGTAAGTTCCGCAGCTTGAGCAGGCATGGTGAGAAAGCACGGCCTCCCCGCACTGGGGGCAGGCCGACAGGTTTGTCCCCACGACCCCCTGGTGGGTTCGGCGTTTATTGCGCTTTGATTTGGATTTTTTACGTTTCGGCACTGCCATTAAAAACCTCCTAACTATATTTATTATAAATATATTCTTTAAATTGCCATTCTGACTCAAAAGTTTGGATTTAAGTAATTGATACCATGAGGATTGTCAAGGAATATTCGGTTTAGCTGTCCTGAAGTTTGGCAGCAAGACTTGTAAGACGCTTATGGGGTTTGTTGTTTTTCAGGGCAATTGTCATGGCTTTTTGGGTACCGATAAGGATTACCAGTTTTGCAC
>JABMQM010000134.1 GCA_013203195.1 Desulfobacteraceae bacterium
CACATAACCGGACAACTTTTGTGTAAAGGGATACCTGTACTTTAAGCCGAAACTGATACCGAGTTCCACGTCATTCCCGACGGGAGAGATCACCGGATTGATCTCCGGTTCCATAATAAAGGTAAGAACGCCGCGATTATCTTCCAGTCGAGAAAAAACGCGTCTAAGATCAAATCCCAGGTGCCAGATTAACGCAATATGCTCGTAGGAGCCTTCCGTAAAACCTCCTTTTCCAAAACCTACGATCATCGTAGATTCCGTCAACGAAAATTTTGATTGCAAACCGGACTCTGTCTCTTCACCCAACGCTAACGGCGCGGAAATCATAATCATAACAACAGCGGCAAGCACGAAAATGTAGAATTTCAATTCCAGTAACATAGTGAGTTTCAATTTCAGCGACACTATGGGTTTAGGCCTCCTTTCCTTTGAGTGAGAACCAGCCGGCGAGTCGCAAGACATACCCGTATACCGCCAGATTCAAAACAATTACAATTATCCCCAACGCTACCTGCCGGCAGTGTGTGAGCCCGCCGGGATACAAAACAGGTTCCAGGTATTTAACAATAAATCCTTGTCCATAAACCGTATTCCCGCCTTTGATGCGAAGCCAGTTTTCCAGATACGTCAGGGGGCAAATCCAGCCGCCAAAAGAAATCAGCGCAGCCCACAGAGCTGCCGGCACATGCAGCCAGATAATTTTCGGCCGCCAAAGACATAGGATTCCTCCGGCAACGGAAAATATTACATAAATAAAATGTAATAAAACTACAATATCCGACAAAGCAGAATACATGGGCCTTTATGCTCTAATCTGTATTATCAATTGTAATTTTATAGATAACTGTCCAACAAAAGCAATCAAAATAACAACAAATGGGAACGTCTTCATTGCCGGCCTTTTTAAATGGCGGATCTTTTTATATATTAATCCCATGTAAAAAAGTCAGCAAAACTCCCTGTTTACGAGGGTGTTTTACTCGCTGACCACTGAATACTGATTCCCGACACCTGCCTGCGTAGTTTCATGAAAACGGGTTAAGAGTGTATTTTGATATCCTGGAGTTTTGCCCAGGTTTCTTCCGAATACCAGATATCGGCAAATTCGTGGAGGGAATCCTGCTCTCTTTTGGCCATTTCTTCAGCAATCGGTCCTCTCAACAGGCCTTTTATGCTGCTAAAGGCTGCCGCACTTTTCGAGGCAAAATCCACGGCGGCCTTCTCCGCTGCTTGCATTAAATTTTCCGCCGGTACGATCTGATCGACCAGTCCCAACCGGGCCGCCTCATCCGGAGAATACATGGTGCCGCTGTAGAGGATGGTTTCAGCATTTCTGCTGCCGACACAGAATTTGAGTATTGCGACACTACCGGCAAACACCGAAGCACCGAAGGTAATTTCGTTTAATGCTATTTTGGCCTTTTCAGAGACCATGACCCGGAGGTCACAGGCGTTGGCGAGCATGCAGCCGCCGGCGATGGTATGACCGTTTAAAGCCGCAATTACAGGCTTGGGGAATAAAAACAGATAGCTGCAAAAATTAGCAAACGTAGTCAAATACCTGATAAAGTCATCCTTTGAATAACTCAAAAGTTCCGGAATGTCGAAACCGAAAGAGAAGAATTTACCCCGGCCTGTCAGAATGACAGCCCTGACCTCATCGCTTTTCTCCAGGTCTTGGAAACTGGTTCTTATTTCCCGTAACATCGGCTCGTTAAGAGCGTTCACCTTGCCTCGAGACAGCGTCACAGTTGCAATCTCTCCTGTTTTGGAAACATGCACAAAACTCATACAATCCTCCTAACCCGCATTTCTCGTGAAGAATTTATTTTTGGTTGTGAAAACAATAGAAAATCTGTATTTATATTATACCTTTGATGTACTCAAGCAAAGATAAATCTTTCCTAACTCGGCAATCGCCCAAATTAGGCAAAAATAAGGTCAAAAATGACATCCGCCGCTCCGCATACGGCATTAAATTTGCGTCCGCCACGTGAAAAACAAAGCGATGAAATGCTCGGCAGCTTGGTTGAGAGCGAGGCGGAAGAAAAAGAGTCGGACGATGAGGAATACATTCTTTGCCGTCAATGTCTGCACGTAATCACAAGTTCGGCTGAACGCATTGCGGTCCAGGGGCTGCACCGGCACACCTTTGCCAATCCTCACGGAATTGTTTTTGAAATAGGTTGCTTCCGATCTTCGAGAGGATGCGGCTATGCCGGTCCCGCCTCGAATGAATTTGCCTGGTTCCAAGGCTTTAGCTGGCGGGTGGCTGTCTGTGTCGGGTGTCTGATCCATTTAGGGTGGCTTTTTACCTCGACGGGTTATGAAAGTTTCCACGGACTGATTCTGGACCGCCTTATAACCCAAAATCAGTGAGGAGATAATCAAACGACGGCATTTTCTTAATAAACAACTTATTTCTTTGGCTTTTCCAGGTTCCTGCCGGCTTTTCTGCCGACTAAAAATTTGACATCTATTTTATAATTTTAGATAATTAATAAAAACAATCTCTTCATGGCTTTTTGAGTCCCGCTTTAAGCGGGACGTTATATAAAATCGTGCAACGATTTTATTGTTGGAGGATCACCTAATGGCCGTAAAACCAACTATTGAAGAATTGGAACAACGGGTTAACGCCTTGGTGCAAGAAACATTAGAGAAAAGTCGAAATATCGCTGCGCTGAAGGAAAAGCTGGAGCAGTTTGAGTCGAAGTCTGAAATTACATCTTCTGAGACCGAGAAAATCCAGGTATCCGGAATTAATATCAAGTGGCACCCCAAACACGGTACCTGCACCTTTGAAAACCTTCCAGTGGCAATGATGTGGATTGATACTACTCTGGCCGGTTTAATGGCCGGCGTTCAGGCCATGGTAGGAACCGAGCGTTTTGGCCTGGCCTTGCAAAGCGAAGGGCGCAACAGCGTTGAAGCCGATTGGCAGGTTATTTCTGGATTTTCGGATTTTAGTGATGGTTTTGACGCCATTGCAAATATAGCATCTGTAGCAGGCTGGGGAGACTGGAAACTAATTTCATTTGATGACAAAAAGAAAGTGTGCCGATTCCGAGTTAAAGACAGTTGGGAAGGTCGCTACCAGAAATCCATAGGGGTATGCTGGGGTAGCGGCATGTTGGCCGGTAAAATGGCCGGTTATTGCTCCAGGCTTTTTAATACCAACTGCTGGACCGATCAAACTGCATTTATAGCAAATGGGGATAAATATGATGAGTTTGTAGTGGAACCTTCGGAACGCTCTATAGAAAAAGAGCTGGAAAACCTGCTGGCTACCGACGAGGCAACACGGGCGGATATGGCCGTGGCACTTCAAAAATTGCAAAAAGAGGTCCAAGAACGACTGCGTGCCGAGGGGGCATTAAGAGAGAGTGAAGAACGGTACAGCGGAATATGTCAATGAAAATGAGACACGCGTGTTAATA
>JABMQM010000135.1 GCA_013203195.1 Desulfobacteraceae bacterium
CCGGCATGAACTTAAGATAGTGCTCTATCCGCAAGAGAAGCGTTTTATTGCCAAAGATACGATCACTCTCCCTGTGACACTTGTCCCTGGATTGCAATTTGTCTTACACAAAGGACTGCAGCCCTTCTCACCCACTGCGGGTGTACATGTTGTTCGGGATGGCAAGAGAACAGAAGCCGATTTTCTGGAATCGTTCAGGGCAACCCTGCCGCCCGGGCAAAACACATTTGTGCTGGAGTATGGTGGAACAATTCACCATCCTCTTGAATCGTACGGCAAGGAACAGGCTCGGGGTTTCAAGCAGACACCGGGTGTGATTTCCAAGGAAGGAGTGTATCTGGCAGGGAATTCCGGCTGGTATCCCAGGTTTGGCAAAGAGCTCGTGATCTTTACTCTCCAGGTGGAGCTGCCGCTGAAGTGGGATGCAGTCAGTCAGGGTGAGCGCACGCTGCACACTCGCAAAAAGAATACAACCTTGGTGCAGTGGGAGGCGCCCCAAGTACAGGAAGAGATTTATCTTATTGCGGCGCCGTTTATTGAATATGCCCAGCCTGCCGGCAGGGTCGCTGCCATGGTATTTCTCCGCAAACCGGACGAAGCTCTGGCCGGCAAGTATTTAGATGCTGCAGTCCGGTATCTGGCCATGTATGCAGAACTCATCGGTCCTTATCCTTATAAAAAATTTGCCCTTGTTGAAAACTTCTGGGAAACCGGCTATGGCATGGCCTCTTTTACGCTACTGGGTTCTAAAATTATTCACTTCCCCTTTATTCTGCATTCTTCCTACCCTCACGAAATCCTCCACAACTGGTGGGGAAACAGTGTCTTTCCGGACTACGAAAAAGGAAACTGGACCGAAGGACTGACCGCTTATCTGGCAGACCACCTTATCAAAGAAATGAGAGGCGATGCAGCGCCGCACCGTCAGGGGGTCCTTCAAAAGTATGCCGACTATGTGCTGGAGGGCCGGGATTTTCCGCTGGTCCAATTCCGATCCCGTCACAGCACTTCGTCCGAAGCCGTTGGTTACGGCAAATCTTTAATGTTTTTCCACATGCTTCGCCAGGAATTGGGCGACGAGACCTTTATAAGGGGCCTGAGGGACTTTTACCGGGAAAACCGTTTCCGCACGGCTGATTTTGACGATCTTCGCAAAAGCTTTGAAAGTGTTTCCGGAAAAAATATGAGCATCGAGTTCAACCAGTGGACAGCGCGCTCCGGGGCGCCGGCATTAACTGTCAGCGACCCGCAGGCTGTGCCTGATGGGGATGACTGGATGCTAAAAGCACGTATAGAACAGGTTCAGGCAGAGGGTGTGTATCGGCTGAGTATTCCGGTTGCAGTAACCATGGAAGGTCAAAGCCGGGCATACCAGAGCGTTGTGGTTATGGACAGACAGCATCTTGAACTGAAACTGCGTCTTCCTGCCAGGCCCGCAAGAATGGATGTGGACCCTGAATTTGACCTGTTTCGCAGGCTCGATCGGGACGAGATTCCTCCGGCCTTGACCCAGACTTTTGGAGCGAAAAAAATGTTGATTCTACTGCCGTCCTCGGCCGACAAGAATATGATTAAAGCCTATCGTGACCTGTCCCGCTCTCTGGCTCAATCAGGACCGGACGAAGTGACCGTCAAGCTCGATACCGAGGTGCAAAAGCTTCCCACAGACCGTGCCGTTATCCTGTGCGGGTGGGAAAACCGTTTCAGAGCGGATGCGGTTTCCGCCCTATCAGGATATGATGTTAGCATAAATCAGGAGAAAGTATCCATCGGCCAAACCAGCATCCAGCGGAAAGATCATACAGTGGTGCTTACTTCAAGACAGCCGAGCAATAAGGATTTATCCATCACGTGGATCGCATCCGACCTGCCCCAAGCCCTGCCGGGCCTTGGACGTAAACTTCCGCATTACCACAAATACAGTTACCTGGGATTTCAGGGGCATGAGCCTGCCAACGTAGCCAAGGGCCAATGGCCGGTTCTTGATTCCCCTATGACGATTTTTATGCCCCGCTCCGACGGCACGATGGCGAAAGTTGCAAGAGGAAAACTGGCACCCAGGGCACCTCTGGCAACCCTGTATTAGTTCGAATATAATTAAAGCAAAAAAGAGCGAAGACTTTTCAATTTTCGTTCGTATTAGTACATATAAGCATGCTTGGGACCCCTGGAAACAATTACGAGAAAAAGAATGACCATATCGGCACTGATTTGTTATGCTGGACGTGTGGTCCGCGGCTTACGCCTTTTACTAAGACCGGCGGCGTGACGGATGCTCACGGCAGAAATTGTCGGCTCAGGTGCCGGCAGACAAAGAGATGCTTTTTCATCAGACCATGGCGGAAGGCAGATATCAGTGAATATGGACATAAAGCTCTTGCATCTGGATGACGAATCCCTGATCTGCCGGATACAGGAGGGAAGTCATGAAGCCTTTGCTACACTTGTAGATCGTCACTCAAATCGATTCTATCGTATTGCCTATCGCCTTGTTTCCAGCAAGGACGATGCCGAGGACATTGTGCAGGAAGCGTTTCTAAAACTATGGGACAGGCCGAATCTTTGGGATCCCGGTAAACGAGCCAAATTCACCACCTGGTTTTATCGGGTAGTCATAAACCTGTGTTTTGATCACCGCAAGAAGAAAAAAATGATAAACTTACCCGCAGACATAGAGTTGGCAGACGAAAATCCCGGGCCGGACGTTTTATTCGATGTGCATCAAAAACAGGCTGTATTGGAGCGATTTATACGCAAATTGCCGGAGAGACAGCAGCTGGCGGTTAACCTATGCTTTTATGAAGGGTTAAGCAATAATGAGGCGGCCCAAATCATTGGCGTGAAGGTGAAAGCTCTGCAATCTCTCGTTATGCGTGCCAAAACGACATTGAAGTACAAAGTCAAACGATATCTTGGCGGAGGTTCACGATGCCAATGAACTTTGAACAGTTCAAGGAAAAACTGCTTATGTATGGCGTTGATGTTCGTAATTGGCCAAAAGAGATAAGATCGTCAGGGCTGAAGGCACTGGACAGTTCTTTTGAACTTCAGAAATTAGTGGAAGACGAGGAACGTTTTGAAGGGGTTCTCAAAACACGGAAGTATGAAGAACCGAGCAGAGACCTGGCAGGACGAATTGTCGCAGCCGCTTTGCCCAAAAAGAAAAAAGCGCAACGCAATCTTGGCGTTTTCTTCGCGGAGGTACTTGGGGAATTCAGTTTGTCCAGGCGTGCACTTGCGGCGGTTTCTGTTTCGCTCATTTTTACTTTGATCATCGGATTTACAATAGGTTTTTCAAATCCATCGGGGTATGCTTTTGCCGAACAATACGAAACCAACTTGGAAGATTTTCTAAATTATGAAGGAGATGTACTATGAGCAAAAAGATGAAAATTTTAATTTTTAGTTCACTTCTTCTCAACGTTTTGCTTGTCGGCGTTGTTATTGGCGATGTGTCGCATCGCTTCCATATAGAACCCTTTGTTCGAAAGTCCGTGAAAGAATTTGCGTCGAAATTACCCGAGGATAAGGCAGCGTTGTTTCTTGAAACCGTGGAAAGGGTCCATTTGAACAATCGGGATGCATACAATCAGCTCCGGGAAGCAAGAAAAGAAGCGATGAAGTTTTTATCCGCACCTGAATTTGATGAAGCTGCCTACCGGCTTCAAATTGAAAAAATACACGAACTGCGCAGTCTCATGAAGCGGCGCTTGGCAGGTGCAACCATTGAATTGGCGAGGCAATTCAGTCAAAAAGAGAGAAGAGCCTTGTCTCAACATCTGAGGCATTTTAAACGACACTCACGGGACAAAAGTTTGCCGTCCGATGCAAAATAACCTCGTCATGAAAATCCCTGACCGGGACTGCCGTCAGGGTGTCAGGGTTCAGGTGTCAGGAGGTCGGAGGTCGGAGGTCGGAGGTCAGAGGTCAGAGGTCAGAGGTCGGAGATCGGAGGTCATAGGTTGGAGGTTTGAGGCTGGAGGCCGAAGAACAACAATCAGCACCCTGAACCCGTGAATGGTTACAATATTTCTGAGCCGACGGAAAAAGATTTGGGCAACAGCAACTTGAAAGACGAAGAAGCCATGAACTTACTTATCAAAATAGCCCCTATCCGATTTGGAGCACTTTTAACTGTCGCGCTGATGCTTTTCATTGTTGCCGGATGCGCGGTTGTTGGACCGGATTATGTACCACCGGACACACCAATGCCCGCAGCATGGCATACCCCGGCGAAAAGTGGCCTGGTCGGGGAACATCTAAACAAGGAAGCTCTGGTCGATTGGTGGTCGATTCTCGATGACCCTGTACTAACGAACCTGGTTGAGTCAGCGGTTGCAGGAAATCTTGGTCTTAAGGAGGCGCGCGCACGTGTTCGTGAGGCCCGTGCTCGCCGCGGCATCAGCGAGGCCGACCGTTTCCCGACTATCGACGCCAGCGGTTCAGCCAGGTTGAGCCGCAGCAGCGAAGACACCGGAAGCGGTAGAGAGAGAGAACTCTACGCCGCAGGCTTCGATGCCGCTTGGGAGTTGGACGTGTTTGGCGGGAAAAAACGTGCCGTTGAAGTGGCTGGAGCCGAGCTACAGGCGAGTGAAGAAGATTTGCGGGATGTGCTTGTCAGCCTGCTTGCTGAAGTTGCCTTAAATTATGTCGAGCTGCGTTCATTTCAGACCCGACTGTCGGTTGCAGAAGCCAACCTTGATGCACAGAAAGAGACATACAATATCACCCGATGGCGCCGTCAAGCCGGCCTGACGACACAGCTGGACGTAGAACAGGCCAAGTACAGTCTCGAGCAGACGCGGGCCCAGATACCTGGTTTGCAGACCGGCCTTGAGCAGGCCAAGAACCGACTGGCCGTACTGATCGGACAACATCCGGGTTCACTGCGGGATACCTTGGCGGAACGCAAAGCCATTCCGGTCACCCCTCTCGAAGTGGCTGTCGGCGTGCCGGCCGACATTTTGCGACGACGTCCGGATGTTCGCAGAGCGGAGCGCCGGCTGGCCGCACAGACGGCACAGATAGGTGTTGCCACGGCTGATCTGTATCCTAAGTTTTCGCTCCTCGGCTCCATCGGTCTTGAAGCCCTGTCGCCGGACAACCTGTTTTTATTTAGCAGCCGAACCCATGGGATCGGCCCCAGGGTCGCCTGGCCGCTGTTTGACGCCGGTGCCATCCGGAGCAACATCAAAGTACAATCCGCTTTGCAGCAGCAGGCCCTGATCCGATACGAGGCCGCTGTTCTCACGGCACTGGAGGATGTCGAAAATGCGTTGGTTGCCTACGCTATGGAACAGAGTCGCAGACAATCGCTGACCGCAGCGACCGCAGCTGCCCGGCGTGCTGTTGAGCTTGCCCAAATACAGTATTCGTCCGGACTCATCGCGTTTGGCAATGTCCTGATTGCCCAGCGGTCGTTGTTATCACTCCAAGATCAGTTAGCAGTCAGCGAGGGCGGAGTGACGTCGAATTTGATAGCTTTGTACAAATCCCTGGGAGGTGGGTGGAAAACTCTCCTGCCAGATAACACTAATTAAGTTCTGAAAAGAAAGGAAGCAATGAAATCGAAGACAAACCCGGAATTCGATATTGGTCAAACCCTTGGTATTGATCAGTCCTCGGACCGCAAAAAGCACCTGAAACGGTGGCTCATCGTCGCCCTTTTGGCAATCGCGGGCGTGACAAGTGCTGTTGTTTGGAAGGGGACAAAAAAATCAAATTCCATGCAGTACCAGACCCAGAAAGTTCAGCGAGGCGACCTGACCGTGACCGTAACAGCGACAGGTGCCCTGGAACCGACAAACCAGGTGGACGTGGGCAGCGAGTTGTCCGGTATCATCAAGGCCGTCGAAGTGGATTACAATGACCGGGTGAAAGTCGGCCAGATTCTGGCGAGGCTGGACACCGACAAGCCGAGAGCCGAGGTTCTGCAATCAAAAGCTGCCTTGGAATCGGCCCGGGCAAAGGTTTTGGAGGTACGGGCCACTGTCAAAGAGGCGGGAGATGAACTGGCGCGGTTTAAGCAGGTGTGGGAATTGAGCAATAACATGGTGCCGTCGCAGCATGACCTGGATGCGGCTCAGGCGGCGCTGCATCGGGCCAAGGCCACCGAGGCCACCGCAACAGCGCAGGTGTCCCAGGCCCAGGCCACTCTCGAAGCCGACGAAACGGATTTGGCCAAAACGGTCATCCATTCCCCCATTAACGGCATCGTCCTTACGCGGAACGTGGAGCCCGGCCAGACCGTGGCTGCTTCGTTTCAGGCCCCGGTGCTGTTCACCTTGGCCGAGGATCTGACACAGATGGAACTCCATGTGGACGTGGACGAGGCCGATGTGGGTCAGGTAACAAAGGGACAAGCGGCCACTTTCACCGTCGATGCCCACCCGGGTCGGACGTTCCCGGCGCGGATCACCCAGGTCCGGTACGGTTCTCAGACCGTGAACGGGGTTGTCACATACAAAACGGTCCTGAACGTGGATAACTCGGATCTTTCCCTGCGGCCGGGGATGACGGCAACGGCGGACATCACCATAAACAAAGTGGAAAACGCGATCCTGGTGCCCAATGCGGCGTTACGTTTTATCCCACCGATTAAAGCAAAAGAGGCCCCCTCCAAAGGCAGCAGTTTATTTAGTAGACTCCTGCCACGTCGGCACAGATCGACGTCAAAACAGCTTAAAGACTCGACCGCCAACAACAAACTACAGCACGTCTGGACGCTGCGCGATGGAAAACTTCTCGCCATTGCTGTCAACATAGGCGCCACTGATGGCAGAATGACCGAGGTGACGAGCGACGACATTGAGCCGGGAATACCGCTCGTGGTCGATATGGTGAGATCTGAACGATGAAGACAACCTTTTCCACGCAAATCAGCGAACATTCCCTTATAGAGCTCCAAGGCGTAACCAAGGTATACGGCACGGGTTCCGCGGCCATGCAAGCCCTGCGGGGAATAGATTTGCACATCGGCCAGGGTGAGTTCGTGGCCGTGATGGGGCCAAGTGGGTCGGGAAAGTCGACTTGCATGAATATTCTGGGCTGTTTAGATACTCCCAGCAATGGGGCCCACCTTTTTGAAGGTGTCGATGTGGGCAAGCTGTCCCGCGACCAGCGCGCGCTGTTACGCCGGCATTATCTGGGATTCGTGTTTCAGGGATTCAACCTCCTAAATCGCACCTCGGCTTTAGAGAATGTGGAACTGCCCTTGGTCTATCGCGGCATCCCGGCCGATGAGCGGCGGGAAAGCGCCTTGCGAGCCCTTGCAGCGGTTGGGCTCAAAGGGTGGGAAACACACACGCCCGGCGAACTCTCAGGTGGACAACAGCAACGGGTCGCCATCGCTCGTGCCATCGTTACCGACCCCAAGGTGCTGCTGGCCGACGAACCCACCGGCAACCTGGATTCCGCCCGCAGTCGTGAAGTTATGGAGATGCTTGATGCATTCAATCGTGAATACGGCATCACGATCGTCCTGGTAACACATGATGCCGATATGGCGGCCTATGCAAAACGAATCATTCGCTTCCTCGACGGGATCA